>NZ_JBVVQU010000062.1:0-34957 GCF_055811555.1 Mesorhizobium sp. WSM4813 | reverse complement strand
ACCGCCCGCAATTACCGCGCCGTTGTCACTCTCGCGGCTATTGTCCTATGGTTGCGGTAACTGTCCACACGGCCTAGAGCGTACTTTGTGCGTCCAAATGGACGCACATCTCTAGTGTATACGTTTTTGTTACCTGCCGGAAGTTCCACATCATGAGCACGCCAGAACCCTTTCGCGAAGTGCCGCACCGCGGCCTGATCACCGTTGCGTTGATGCTGGCGACGATCATGCAGGCGCTCGACACCACGATCGCCAACGTCGCGCTGCCGACCATGACCGGCGACCTCGGCGCTTCCCCCGACAACATCAACTGGGTGTTGACCTCCTACATCGTTGCCGCGGCGATCATGACGCCGGTGACCGGCTGGCTGGCCGACCGCTTCGGCCGCAAGGAGCTGTTCCTGACGGCGGTGGTCGGTTTCACCGTCTTCTCCATGCTGTGCGGTCTGGCGTGGAGCCTTGAAACCATGGTGCTGTTCCGCCTCATGCAGGGCGTGTTCGGCGCGGCGATCGTGCCGCTGTCGCAGACCTTCCTGCTCGACATCAACCCGAGGGAACGCCACGGCCAGGCGATGGCAATCTGGGGCGCCGGCATCATGCTGGGACCGATCCTTGGCCCGACTCTGGGTGGCTGGTTGACCGAGAATTTCAACTGGCGCTGGGTGTTCTTCATCAACCTGCCGGTCGGCATCATCGCCTTCCTTGGCATGGCCGCATATCTTCCAAGCATTGCAAGGCGGGTGCGGAGCTTCGATTTCTTCGGCTTCGCCATGCTCTCGCTCGGCGTCGGCGCGCTGCAGCTGATGCTTGATCGCGGCGGTGAGGTCGACTGGTTTTCCTCGGTCGAGATCTGGATCGAACTCGGTCTTTCCATCACCGGCTTCTGGGTGTTCACCATTCACACCTTGACGGCGGAGCAGCCCTTCATCGACCCGAAGATATTCCTCGACCGCAATTTTGTGACCGGGCTGGCGTTCATCTTTGTCATGGGCGTGCTCATTTTGGCGAGCATGGCGCTGCTGCCGCCAATGCTGTCGACCATCTTCGGCTATCCGACCGTCACCATCGGCATCGTTATGGGACCACGCGGCGTCGGCACGATGATCTCGATGCTCTTGGTCGGCCGCCTGATGCACAAGGTCGATCCCCGAATCCTCGTCGTCATCGGCTTCCTGCTGACCGCGCAATCGCTCTACACTATGTCCGGCTTTTCACCGCAGATGGACAACTGGTTGATCCTCAGCTCCGGCATCATCCAGGGGCTTGGAATGGGAATGGTGTTCGTGCCGCTGTCGACCGTGGCCTTCGCCACGCTCGATGCACGCTTCCGCACCGATGCCACGGCGTTATTCAGCCTGGTGCGCAATCTTGGCTCGTCGATCGGCGTATCGGTGGTGACGGTTCTGCTGGTACGCAACACGCAGGTCAACCATGCCGAGCTCTCGGCCTACATCAATCCGTTCAATCCCAACCTCTGGGCGGCGTCACCGGCAGCGGCGGGCGGCGATCCGACGGCGCTTTCGCAAGTGGACGGCATGGTCAATATCCAAGCGATGATGATCTCTTACGTCAATGACTTCAAGCTGCTGATGATGATGACGCTGCTCGCCATCCCGTTTGTTTTCCTGCTGCGCAAGCCAAAGGCGGGTCCGGACGCCGGTGGAGCACCTGCCGCGCATATGGATTGATGAGTGCGGATCGGCGCGACGTGCCGGTCGCGCTTCCTACTTGCCCAGAACGAGGCTCCAGTAGCGCAGCGAGCTGTCGCGGCCATCGCGGACATAGGCCAGACCGAAGCGCGTGAAGCGCGGGTCGAGCATGTTGCGGCGATGTCCGGCCGAATGCATCCAGATGTCGAACAGCTTCTGCTGATCGAAACGGCCCTCGGCGATGTTTTCGGCGGCAGCACCGGCAATGCCGTTGCCCTTGACGCGCGAGGCAAATCCCTTGCCCCAGCCGGTGGTGTGGGTCATGCGGCCGCCGCGCGCCATATAGCCGGACTGCTGCAGGGCTGCCTGTTCGAGCTGAGGGTCGGGGACAAGCGGTCCAAGACCGGCTGAGGCACGGATGCCCGCCAGTGTTCCGACGGCGGAGGCGGAGACCCCGGCGCCTTCGCCGGTGGGCAGCACGGTGGCGCAGGCAGCGAGCCCGGCCAGCGCGGCGAGGCCGGCAGCCCTAAATAGCATTCGCCTGTTAAAGTTTGATCGGGCAGCGGAATTTTCGATTTTGGCAACGGTCATGCCCGACTGACATAGCGGTGATCATGGCTTTTGCCGGGCAGGCGCTCAAAAATCTCGCTCACTGCGCCCCTAGCCTAGCCGTCCGCGAACCCCGCTGATTGCATGCTACGGCGCGATATCTCCAAGATAGTCACCCAACCACCGCCGATGGCCGCATTGCTCTCGACAAGAGCACTCCTGCCGCAGACCGCTAGCCGGCAGACACTTGGCTGATCCCACCATTGATCCAGGCACGCGTCTGTTCCAGAACTTCATCCGAAAGCGCGGGATCATCTATCGCCCGGGCGAGGATCACTGCCCCCACCATCGCTGCCCAGCTTCCGATCGCTGCGCGGCGTCTGTCTGCCGGATCCAACTCCGGGAGCGACTTGCCGATACGGTCGATCTGCGATCGAAGGCCTTCCGTCATGGCCGAGCGTGCAGCCGGGGTCTGATGGCGAATGGCCGCGGCAAGGCCCGCCGTCGGGCAACCACCGGCGGGGTTGTCGCGATGCCGGGGCGAAAGATAGGCATCCACATAAGCGCGAAGATCGCCCCCTCCGCCTGAGTCCGCAGCGAGGACATGGGCAAGGGTCTGCGCGATCAGGTCGTCCTTCGAACTGAAATGGCCATAGAAGCCGCCATGGGTGAGCCCGGCGGCGTTCATCACCTCCGCCACGCTGACCGCGTCGAACCCCTTGTCGCGAAACAGCCGGCTGGCAACATCCAGAATTCGGCGACGGTTCTCCGCCATCTGTTCTCGACTGACCTTCATTTCAAAATTCTCCGCCGGCCCCGTTGACATTTACATGATGATTATCATATTTAGCGGCAATCATGATGATCGTCATGAATATAGAGTCCATCAGAGAAAAGAGCAATGCCATGACCACCATTCCGTCAGTCCTCATAACCGGCGCCTCCACCGGCATCGGAGCCGCCTATGCCGAGCGCTTCGCGCGCCGCGGGCACGACCTCGTGCTGGTTGCCCGCGACATGGCACGAATGGAGGCCCTGGCGGCCCGTCTGCGTCAGGAAAATGGCGTGGCGATCGACATCATCCAGGCTGATCTTACGCAGCCTGCCGAGCTTGCAACGGTAGAGACGAGGCTGCGCGATGACAGCCGCATCGGCATCCTCGTCAACAATGCCGGAACGGCCATCGGCGGAAGCTTTATCGAGCAGAGCACCGATGACGTCGCGCGACTCGTTGCGCTCAACACGACCGCACTTCTGCGGCTTGCCAGCGCCATGGCTCCGCGTCTTGCGACGGCCGGCGAAGGGGCGATCGTCAACATCGGCTCCGTGGTCGGCCTGGCGCCGGAGTTCGGCATGACCGTCTACGGCGCAACCAAAGCCTTCGTGCTGTTTCTGTCGCAGGGACTCAGCCTCGAGCTCGCGCCGAAGGGTGTCTACGTCCAGGCCGTGCTCCGCCGACGTCAACACGCTGTCCAACGTGATGGAGGTGAACGATCTGGTTGATGCGGCGCTGGTCGGCTTCGACCGCCGCGAACCGGTGACCATCCCGCCGCTTCCCGATGCCGGGCAGTGGGACGCGCTTCAGGCCGCGCGCCAGGCCATGCTTCCGAACTATCGGAACGAACATCCCGCCGAGCGGTACCGCACGGTCGCCTGAGCACCAACGAAGCCATTTCGATAACGACCCGCCGCGGCGGGGACAACAAAGGTGACCTATGACGAGCACAACGCTGTTTGAGCCCTATACTCTCGGCTCGCTGACCCTATCCAATCGTATCGTCATGGCGCCCCTGACGCGCAATCGCGCTGGCCCGGGCTTCGTTCCAGGCGATCTCGCCGCGGAGTATTACGGCCAGCGCGCGTCGGCCGGCCTGCTGATTTCGGAGGCCACGCAGATCTCGCAGCAGGGACAGGGTTACCAGGACACACCCGGCATCTACTCCCGGGCTCAGATCGACGGCTGGCGCAAGGTCACGTCCGCCGTGCACGCCAAGGGCGGGCGGATTTTTCTGCAGCTCTGGCATGTCGGCCGCGTGTCGCACGTCGATCTGCAGGAGAACGGCGCCGCGCCCGTGGCGCCCTCGGCGATCCGGGCCGCGACCAAGACGTTCGTCAACAACGGCTTTGTCAACGTTTCGGACCCCCGCGCGCTGGAGCTCGACGAGCTTCCGGGGATCGTTAGTGATTTCCGACAAGCAGCCGCGAACGCCATCGAGGCCGGCTTCGATGGCGTCGAGATTCACGGCGCCAACGGCTATCTGCTGGACCAGTTCGCCAAAGACAGCGCCAATGTCCGCACGGATGCCTATGGCGGGTCGGTCGAGAACCGCGCCCGGCTGATGCTGGAGGTTGCGACTGCGGTGGTCGAGGAGATCGGTGCTGAGCGCACCGGCATCCGGATTTCGCCCATCTCGCCCGCCAACGGCGTCTCCAGCAGCGCCCCCCAGGCGCAGTTCGACTATATCGTCGATCAACTCGACGCGTTGGGCATCATCTACATCCATGTCGTCGAGGGCGCTACGGGCGGATCGCGCGATGTCGCGCCGTTCGACTTCGGATCGCTCCGCCGGCGCTTCAACAACACCTATATCGCCAATAACGGCTATGACCTCGAGCTCGCGGCGTCGCGGCTCGCCGAGGGCAAAGCGGACCTGTTCACCTTCGGGCGCCCGTTCATCGCCAATCCCGACCTTGTGGAACGGCTGAGGACGCGCGCGCCGCTGACGGAGTTCAACCCCGCGACGCTCTATGGCGGCGGCTCCGCTGGCTATACCGACTATCCGGCGATCGCCGCTTCAAGCCGCCCATGAGCCATCGCAGGGCCGCGCCTGCGCGGTGCGTGGCGCGCTGGGCAGAGTTCCACAAGGCGGTCGACGGGCCCGCCTGCCCCAACTGGCGGTGTTGCGCCGCCGGATCGAAAGCGATCCGGACGTGCGGTATGCGCAGGCCATCGAGGATGGCGAAAAGCCGGCGGGTTCGGGTGCCTGTCTTGGCCATATTCCGCTGGCCGAGGTGATTGAACGCTTTGCTGCCTAGCATACATCAGTCGCCCGGCGCGAACACGCCCTGTGCCGCGCGGCGCGCGCTAACACCACCCGATTCGCGACAAGCACATCAAATTCGGCTATCATGCCATCGCTCTTGAAGTGGCAGCTACGGGCGGCCAGCCTGGCGGTGGCCGCCCCCGGATACGGGAGAAATGGTTATGGCCAGCTTTCATGTCATGTCGGACGCACGTGGAATGCACGTGCAGCCCACGGTGCGCCGCATCACCACGGCGGACCTGATGGATGCGCTGCGGCTCGGCGTCGAGGATTTCTGGGCAAAGCCATCGCACTACGTGTTCATGTGCCTGATCTATCCGGTGGTCGGATTGATCCTGGCGCAGTGGACGACATCCGGCGCCTACGCCATCCAGCTGCTTTACCCGCTGATGTCCGGCTTCGCCCTGCTTGGACCCTTCGCCGCGATCGGACTGTACGAGATCAGCCGCCGCCGCGAGCTCGGCATGGACACGTCCTGGTGGCACGCGCTCGAGGTGCGCCACTCGCCGGCGTTACCGGCGATCGCGATTATCGGCATCATGCTGGTGGCACTGTTCCTGCTCTGGCTGTACACCGCGCAATCGATCTACACCAGCCTGTTCGGCGCTCAGCCGCCGGCCTCGATCGGTGGCTTTGTGCGCGAGGTGCTGACCACGCCCAAGGGCTGGACGCTGATCCTGCTCGGCAATGCGGCTGGCTTCGTCTTCGCCGCGATCGTGCTGGCGACGACCGTCGTCGCTTTCCCGCTGCTGCTCGACCGTGATGTCGGCGCAGTCTCGGCAATCGAGACCTCGGCACGGGCGGTGATGACAAACCCGCTGCAGATGGCGCTGTGGGGCCTGATGGTGGCCGTCCTGCTGGTCATCGGCTCGATCCCGCTGTTTGCCGGGCTCGCCGTCGTCATGCCCGTGCTTGGCCATGCGACGTGGCATCTCTATCGCAGGGTGGTCGAACCGGAGCGGGCGCAGCCGGACCGGCGGCCGATGTAGGCAGGAGCAGCGTTAACAGCCGAAGAATGCAGCGGCCCAGAACAAAGCTGTTCGGTCGCGATCCTTCGCGCCCTCCTCTGTCCTGCCAGCCTGTCATTTCTGTGCGATGGCGCGCCTTCAGCCGACGATGCGCAGGTTCGACAATTCGTTGGCGATTTCCTTGAAATTGTCCGACAGCGTCGCACCGGTAGCGTTCCAGAACAGCTTGGCCGGCTTGGTCGGATCGGTGGGATCCTTGCGGAAGCGCGAGTCCGAGGAGCAGGCCTTCAGCGCGTCGAGTGCTTTCTTGTCGCCGGCATCGCTGGTTGACAGGTCGAGCGCAACGGTCATGACGAGAATGTTCGAATTCTTCGCGTTGGCGCAAAGGGTCTGCATCTGCTCGTCCAGCGCGGCGGTGTAATTGGCGCCGGTATAGGTCGTCTTGCCGATGTCGGTGCTCGTGTTCATGAACAGGCGCGTCACGCTTCCAGATCCCGGATATGTCAGGCCGGTGTAGCCGTAAGCGGCGTAGGTCGACCTGTTGTTGGCATAGCCGCTGTCGCTGACGGCACTGTAGGTATTGGCGCCGTCGGTCAGCACGATGACCACTTTGTCGTTGCCCCTTTCGGTGTTCGGCCGGCCCTCGGTGAATGGTTCGTTGCTCGACACCGTCCGCCAGCCCCAGGCAAGGCCTTCCGGCACGTTGGTGTTGCCGTTCGGCGCCATGGCGTCGATGGCGTTCTTGATCTCCTCTTTCTCGGCAAGCTGGCTCACGTCCTTGAGCGTCGTGATCGGGTTGGTCGTGCAGGACGCATTCGGGCCGTCGCCCGAGGCGGCCGAGTTCGAACCGTAGGGCTTGATCAGGAAATATTTGCGCATGTCCGACTGCCGCTCGGATGCGGTCGGATTTGCGGTGTAGGGCCAGTCGGCCCACCAGTTGTTGCCGTAACCATAGGACAGATAGGTCACGTCGTTAGCGCCGTCGCGGTTGAAATCGAGCCAGAGGGTGCCAGCCTCGTCCGGCGCAAACATCGGCACGAACAGCGTGGCAGGCGTGGCGCTGTTCGGCGTCGTATCGTCGTTATTATACGGGTGCGGCCTCGCCTCGACGCAACCCTGCCAACTCGCATAGCGACTGGTGGTGTAGATATATTCCGGAGTGGTCCAGTGGCCGCTGCTGCAGTTGCCTTTTTTGTTATAGGTGTCGCAGATATACTGTTTCGTGTTAGGCACTTCTTCGCGGCCGGACTCGACCGTGATGTCGGCGTAAAGGCTGAAGCGGGTCAGTGGTTGATCCTCGCTGTCGCCCCAGCCGGCGCCGCGCTTGTACCAGACGCCGTTGAGCTTCTCAGCGTATTTGTCTGGATCGTTGGCGGGGGTCATCTTCGTCCAGTCGAAATCCTCGTGCTGGATCGGGGAGATGCCGTCCTGGTCCATCCAGCTATCTTGGTCATGGGTGGGACCGACATTGACCGAAGCAGCGAACGGCACCAGGGAGAACTGCACCGGTTTGCTGACCTGCTTCATCTGCTGTGCCTGCAGCGCCAGCGTATCGACAAGCTGCTTGGCGGCAGTCTTCAGCAGGTCTATTCGCTTCGCGCCGGTGCCGGAACCCAGATTATTCATCGAGCCGGAATTATCGAGCACAAGGGCTACTTCCAGCGTGTTCTTGAGGCGGATTTCCGAGCACGCCGTGAAGGTTGTATTGCTGGTGGTCCCGCCGCCCATCAGCATGGCGGCAGCCGGCAGAAAATAGGGGTGGTACGTCAGGGCGCTGCAGAGCTTTAACGTGCCTCCGCCCGCATTGCTGTTGGGCAGGGTGACGGTGAGCAGCGTATTGGCCGGATCGACAGGGCCGAGATTGGCTTCGAAGAAAGTCTTGGCATAGGCTTTGGCGTCGTCGTCGCTTGCGCCGGAGACGATCTTATGAGCGGTAGCGAGGCCGGCGCCGTCCAGGGCATTCAACGTGGCGTTCTTCTGGCGGAGCAGTTCCGAGTAGTCGACGCTGAGCGCCAAGCCGCCCATGAGCGGCACCATGGTGATGACCGTCATCAGCGTATAGTTGCCACGCCGGTCCCTACCGAATTTTCGGATCATTGCCGTCAGCACCCCGCCAGAACCCCTTGGTCGGCGAACAGATGCCACCAATCCTTAAATTTCAGATTGCTAAAATATCTCCAAGATCGACACACTTTTTCAAAGCTCGTTAACCACGCCGCCGCTGGGGCCAATGCCTCCCGCGATCGGGACCGCCGCGGAGTCTCCGGAATCGGCTAAAGCTCTGGAAACGAAAATTTTTGTCCTTTGCGATTATGCCTTCATTGCTGGGCGGCGATGTTGAAACGCGGCGAAAGCTGGTGACAGGGTGAAGAGCTTCGGTTAATGCGGTCCGGTCGCTGCGGATCGTCGGCGGCGGCGCTCGCAACCATCATGACTTGGGAAACGATATGGCGGATTCGCCCGATATCATCGGCTCGCTCGCGGATTTGTCGGCAGCCTATTCTGCCATTCTTTGCGACGTGTGGGGTGTGGTCCACAATGGCGAACGACATTTTCAGGCCGCGGCTCTGGCGCTGGCCAGCGCACGCGAAGCGAAAATACCTGTGGTGCTGATCACCAATTCGCCACGCCGAAGCGCCGATGTGGTGGCGCAGATGAATGCGATCGGCGTTCCCTCGGCGGCCTACGACCGCGTCGTCACCTCCGGTGACGTGACCCGCGACCTGATCATCGAGGGCCCGCGAAAGATCTTTCATATCGGCGCCGACCGCGACTTCACCCTCTATGACGGGCTTGATGTCGAGCTGGTCGAGGAGTTCGAGGCATCCGGCGTGGTCTGCACCGGGCTGTTCGACGACGAGGTCGAGAAGCCGGAGGACTACGCCGATCTTCTGCGACGGCTACGCGCCAGGAACCTGCCTTTCATCTGCGCCAATCCCGACATCGTGGTCGAGCGCGGCGAGCGGATGATCTGGTGCGCCGGGGCCTTGGCCCGCGACTATGCCCAGCTCGGCGGGCGGACACTGATCGCCGGAAAACCCTATGCCCCGGTCTATGACGTCGCGATGAAGGAGATCGCCGACCTGCTCGGCCGCACCGTCGAGCGCTCGGACGTGCTGGCCATCGGCGACGGCATGATGACCGACATCAAGGGTGCTGCCGACAACGGCTTCGATGTGCTCTACGTGTCGGGCGGCATCCATGCCCGCGACTACGGCGATCCGCTACAACCGGATCCGGCCAGGCTAATTGCCTTTCTGGAAAGGCACGGCTACTGGCCGGTCGCGGTCATTCCGAGACTGCAGTAGGGTCGCTCGATGACGGAAGCCCCGAAATGACGGACGCCTTCGAACGCGTTTCTGCAATCTCGCCGCTGCCGGCCCATTTGCGGGGTGGCGTGGTGGCGATCGGCAATTTCGACGGTGTGCACCGCGGCCACCAGGCGGTGCTCGAGCGCGCGCTTGCCGAGGCCCGCCGGCGCGGCGTGCCGGCTCTGGTGCTGACCTTCGAGCCGCATCCGAGAAAGGTGTTCCGGCCTGAGATACCGCTGTTCGTGCTGACGCCGCCACCGATGAAGGCAAGGCTGTTGTCGTATCTGGGCTTTGCCGCACTCGTCGAACAGCCGTTCACGCGCGACTTTGCCGCACTGTCGGCGGAAGCGTTCGTGACCGACGTGCTGGACAGGAATCTCGGCATCAGTCACGCGGTGACCGGCTTCGACTTCCACTTCGGCAAGGACAGGCAAGGCGGCCCGGCCTATCTGATGGCGGCCGGCGAACGCCACGGCTTCGGCGTCACCCTGGTTGACGCGTTTCGCGACGAGGGCGCCGAGGTGGTGTCGTCGAGCCGGATCCGGGCGCTGCTGTGCGAAGGCGCGGTGGCCGAGGCCGCCGGCCTGCTCGGCTACCGCTTCACGGTCGAAAGCGAGGTGATCGGCGGCCAGCAGCTTGGCCGGACGCTCGGCTTTCCAACCGCCAATATGAGGCTTTCGCCGGAAGCCACTCTGAAGGAAGGGATTTATGCCGTCCGCTTCCGTCGCGCCGACGGCACGCTTCATGATGGTGTTGCCAGCTTCGGCCGCCGCCCGACCGTCGATGACAATGGCGCGCCGCTTCTGGAAACCTTCGTCTTCGACTTCTCCGGTGATCTCTACGGCGAGATATGCGCGGTGTCCTTCTTCGGTTTCCTGCGCGCCGAGGTGAAGTTCGACGGGCTCGACGCGCTGGTCGCGCAGATGAAGCGCGACGAGGCCGAGGCGAGGGCGCTGCTTGCCGGCGTCAGCCCGCTTTCCGAGCTCGACGCGGCCATTGCTTTTTAAGCATGATCCCGAACCGAAGGTCAGCGAAGCAAAAACTGGAAACCGGTTTTTCGGACAAGATCATGCTAAAACAAGGACCTACTTCTTCAGCGCCAGGCCGATCGCAATGAAGGCCCAGCCCTGGAAGATCAGGTCGACGGCGAGAAACAGCCCCAGCACCCATACGCTGTTGACTGGCCAGCCCATGGCGATGATCAGTCCTGCCAGCGCGCTGATGACGCCGGCCGCAACCAGCCAGCCCCAGCCTTTTTCCGGTCTGTGCTTGTACCCGACCCAGGCCCTGAGCACGCCAGAAGCGAGAAGGGCAACCGCCAGCAGGAAGGTCAGCACCGCCGAGGCCAGCAGCGGATTGTAGAAGGCGAAGAACCCGGCGACTGCATAGAGAAGGCCGCTGAGCAGCCAGTAGAAGAACCGGCTCCAAGTCTTCACACCGAAGGCATGCATGATCTCGATGATTCCGGCCATCAGCATCAGCCAGCCGACGACATAGACCGAGGCGACCGTGGCGATGAACAGATTGCCGAAGGCGATGCCGCCGAGGATCAGCAGCAGAACGCCGAGCCCGACGAACCATCCCCATTTCGCCCGCGTCTGACCGATTGCATCTTTCAAGACATCGCCGTGCAGTGTCATCGCCCTTCTCCCTCAAGGTTACCTTGCCGGCTTGGAGGGTAACGCTGATGGGCTTGCCCGTAAAGCGAGCAGCCTGCGAGCGCCAAACCCTGAGCGATCCGCTTGGCCGGACGAGCCGGCTACGGGCGACCTATTCGTTGCGTGCATTCGCCGCCGATGTTACGGATATTAAGTCAAATTTTACCGGACTGGCGCCATGGCTGGTGAAGGCTGGTTGTGTCGGCCAACGTGTTCGATGTATGGAGTAACGATGCGTTCTGTCCGAGCGATTCCGGTGGTTCTGGCCGCCTTCATACTTGGGGCCCCCGGTCTCGCCAAAGCCGGCGAGGGCGCTTTCGGCTGGATGTCCGGCGATTGGTATCTGACAGTCGGTGCTACGGGCCTGGTCGCCCCCGATTTCGAAGGCAGCAAGAGCTATATACTCAGCGCCCAGCCGATCATTTCGCTCGGCAAGGCCGGCACTGCGGCCCGCTTCACCTCGCGCAACGACAACATCTCGCTGGCGCTGATCGACGACGGCGGCATTCGCGCCGGCCTGGCCGGAAAATTGCTGTTTTCGCGCGATGGCGACGACGCCGACGAGCTGAAAGGCCTCGACCCGGTGCGCTGGGGCGGCGAAGCCGGCGGCTTCTTCGAATTCTATCCTTTTGACTGGTTGCGCGCCCGCGCCGAATTGCGGCACGGCATTCGCGCCCATAGCGGCTTTGTCGCCGACATCGCCGCCGACGCATTCTATGATATGACGCCCGACGTCAGAATTTCGGGCGGGCCGCGCGTCTCGTTTGCCTCGTCAGACTATTTCGACGCCTATTACGGCGTCAACGCCGAGGAAGCCGTGGCTTCGGGCCTCAGCCAATACCGCCCGGGCGGCGGCATGAAGTCGGCGGGCCTCGGCGGCGCGGTGACCTGGAAGGTGACCGAGCCGATGACAGCCAGCCTGTTCGGCGAATATTTACGTCTGATGGGCCCGGCAGCCGATTCCAGCCTGGTCAGGGAGCGCGGCTCCAGAGATCAGTTCATGATCGGCGTATCGACGACCTATCGTTTCGATTTCTCGATGTGAATGTTTCGGCTCCGGCAATCGCGTATCGGCCGGATGCATTATGACGTCACTAGCTGCGAGCAAGGTACCGAGAGTTCGGGCTTTTCAATATCGCCTGTCTCGGTTAAAAGCCCAGCCATGACGAGCTTTTCGCGCCCTCTCGCGATTGCGATACGAATTACGAGCCCGGTGTTCCGGGCGGCTTGAGCGCCGCCGGAGCCGCCGGGAATTTTGCGCGCGGCCTCTCGCGCTTTTTCCAGATCATGATAGTTCAACGCCCGGGCTCTTTTGCCGGGCAATGCGTATGGCAGACCAATGACCGATACCTCAATGACCGACACTGTTGAAACGATCGACTATTCCAAAACGCTTTATCTGCCGCAGACGGATTTCCCGATGCGTGCCGGCTTGCCAGAGAAGGAGCCGCTGCTGGTCAAGCGCTGGCAGGACATGGACCTTTACCGCAAGTTGCGCGACAACGCCGCCGGCCACGAAAAATACGTGCTGCATGACGGCCCGCCCTACGCCAACGGCAACATCCATATCGGCCATGCGCTGAACAAGATCCTCAAGGACGTCATCACCCGCTCGTTTCAGATGCGCGGCTACGATTCGAACTATGTGCCCGGCTGGGATTGCCACGGCCTGCCAATCGAATGGAAGATCGAGGAGCAATACCGCGCCAAGGGCAAGAACAAGGACGAGGTGCCGGTCAACGAGTTCCGCAAGGAATGCCGCGAGTTCGCCGCGCACTGGATCAAGGTGCAGGGTGGCGAGTTCCAGCGGCTCGGTGTGGTCGGCGACTTCGACAATCCCTATACGACGATGGCGTTCCATGCCGAGGCGCGCATCGCCGGCGAGCTGTTGAAATTCGCCATGTCGGGCCAGCTCTATCGCGGCTCCAAGCCGGTGATGTGGAGCGTGGTCGAGCGCACCGCACTGGCCGAGGCCGAGGTCGAATATCAGGACTACGAGAGCGACACGATCTGGGCGAAGTTTCCGGTCGTCAGCCTTGCCCGGCAAGTCACTAGCGTCGAAGATGGACAGCCAGCCTTGGATCCAAAGCTGACGCAGACGTCACTGGACTTATTGGAGGCCCATGTCGTCATCTGGACGACCACGCCGTGGACCATCCCCGGCAACCGCGCCGTGACCTATTCGCCACGCATCAACTATGGCCTCTACGAGGTCACAGCGGCAGAAAACGCTTTCGGCCCGCAGCCTGGCGAAAGGCTGATCTTTGCCGACGCGCTGGCGGAAGAGGCCGCGACCAAAGCCAAAGTGACGATGAATCGCCTCCGTAGGGTTTCGGCCGATGAGCTTGGAAGCCTTACGCTTTCTCATCCCTTCAAAGGTTTGAATGGCGGCTACGAATTCGATGTCCCAATGCTCGCCGGCGAGCATGTCACCGACGAAGCCGGCACTGGTTTCGTCCACACCGCGCCGGGCCACGGCCGCGAGGACTTCGACGCCTGGATGGATGCGGCTTCGGACCTTCGCCAGCGCGGCATCGACACCGCGATCCCGTTCACCGTCGACGATGCCGGCTTCTTCACCAAGGATGCGCCGGGCTTTGGCTCGGACCGCGAGGGGGGAGCGGCGCGCGTCATCGACGACAACGGCAAGAAGGGCAACGCCAACCAGGCGGTCATCGACGAGCTGATCAAGCGCAATGCGCTGTTCGCGCGCGGGCGGTTGAAGCATTCCTATCCGCATTCCTGGCGGTCGAAGAAGCCGATCATCTTCCGCAACACGCCGCAATGGTTCGTCTATATGGACAAGGATCTGGGGGACGGCACCACGCTGCGCAGCCGTGCCTTGAAGGCGATCGACGACACCCGCTTCGTGCCAGCCGCCGGCCAGAACCGCATCCGCGCCATGATCGAGGAGCGCCCCGACTGGGTGCTGTCGCGCCAGCGCGCCTGGGGCGTGCCGATCGCCGTCTTCGCCGATGCCGACGGCAACGTCCTGCGCGACGAGGCGGTCAACCAGCGCATCATGGACGCCTTCGAGAAGGAAGGCGCCGACGCCTGGTTCGCGGCCGGCGCCAAGGAGCGTTTCCTCGGCAATCACGATGCCTCGAAATGGCAGCAGGTGATGGACATCCTCGACGTTTGGTTCGATTCCGGCTCGTCCCACGTCTTCACCCTGGAGGATCGTCCGGACCTGAAATGGCCGGCCGACGTCTATCTCGAAGGCTCCGACCAGCATCGCGGCTGGTTCCACTCCTCGCTGCTTGAAAGCTGCGGCACCAGGGGCAGGGCGCCTTACGAGACCGTCGTCACCCATGGTTTCACCATGGACGAGGAGGGGCGCAAGATGTCGAAGTCGCTCGGCAACACCGTCGTGCCGCAGGACGTCATCAAGCAGTCGGGCGCCGATATCCTGCGGCTATGGGTGGTGACGACCGACTACTGGGAAGATCAGCGGCTCGGCAAGAACGTGCTGCAGACCAACATCGACGCCTACCGCAAGCTGCGCAACACCATACGCTGGATGCTGGGCACGCTTGCCCATGACGATGGCGAGGAAGTGCCCCTGGATAAGATGCCGGAGCTGGAGCGGCTGATGCTGCATCGGCTCTCCGAACTCGATGAAGTCGTGCGCGCCGGCTATGACGCCTTCGAGTTCAAGCGCATCACCCGCATGCTGCTCGACTTCATGGTGGTCGAGCTGTCGGCCTTCTATTTCGATATCCGCAAGGACGCGCTCTACTGTGAGGCGCCGTCCAGCGTGAAGCGCAAGGCGTCCGTGCAGGTGGTGCGCCATCTGTTCGACTGCCTGGTGAAATGGCTGGCGCCGATGCTGCCCTTCACCATGGAGGAGGCCTGGCTCGACCGTCATCCGGACGCCGTCTCGGTGCATCTCGACCAGTTCCCGCAAATCCCGGCCGACTGGAAGAACGAGGCGCTGGCGGAAAAATGGCGCAAGGTGCGGCAGGTCCGCCGTGTCGTCACTGGCGCGCTGGAGATCGCACGCGCCCAGAAGGTCATCGGCTCGTCGCTGGAAGCGGTGCCGGTCGTCACGCTCGATGATGCGGCGCTCGAAGCGGCGATATCATATGTCGACATGGCCGAAATGGCGATCACCAGCGATCTGGCCATTGCGCATGGCGACGCGCCTTCTGGTGCCTTCACGCTGGACGACGTCAAGGGCGTCGCCGTAGTGGTTGAGAAGGCCGAGGACCGAGGCCTGGTCAAATGCGCGCGCTCTTGGCGCTACACGGCCGATGTCGGGCAGGACGGGGATTTCCCCGACGTTTCGGCGCGGGACGCGGCGGTCCTGCATGAATTGAAGGCGCTTGGTCGAATATAAGGCGGTGCACAAATGCCACGGGGGGCGGCTGATCGGCCCCCGCTCGTTGCCCTTAACGAGTGGTTGAGGTAAACACGCGAAACTCCGGACGACAAATTGTCGCCGGATTTCCGTCGGAAGAGCATAGGGATGGGGACCGGACCTTTGGCCGGTGGCGATCGAGAGGCTGTCTAGAGTGGGACTTTTTGGCATGACCGAAAGAACTTGCGCGCGCGTTGCGCTGCTGGCACCGCTTGTCGTATCCGGCTTGGCCCTGTCCGGCTGCATGGGCTCGCCGACCTACGGGACCGACAAGACCGCCTCCGCCCAGCTTGCCGGCGATCTCACCAGCGCTTTTTCAGTCATGCCGAAGAACAAGGAAAAGATCGACTACAAGCCGCGCCCCGAACTGGTGAAGCCGGCGCCGGGTCAGAAGGAACTGCCGCCGCCGCAGGACAGCATCGCGACGGCAAGCGCCGATTGGCCGGAATCGCCCGAGCAACGCCGGGCTCGCCTGCGTGCCGAGGCCACGCTCAATCAGGACGATCCGTCCTACCAGGCGCAGATCGTCGATGACGTCCAGACGGATCCGTCGGCGATCAAGGCTGCGATGGCGCAGTCGGCTTCCAGTCATCCGCCGGCCTGGACGCCGGCGGATTCCGACAAGGGGCGCGCCGCCGAGGTCAAGCGCCGCCTCGCTGAAGCCAAGCAGGGTGACCCCAACACCCGCAGATATCTGAGCGAGCCGCCGGTGCAATACCGCGCCGCTGCCGCAACCGCGCCGGTGGACGACATCGGCGAGGACGAATACAAGAAAGAACGCCGCCTCAAGAAGGAAGCGGCCGCCAAGAACAAGAGCGGCATGTTCGATTGGCTGCCGTGGTAAGCTGCCGGCGCTAATGCATGTCGCGCAAAAGTGTGCAGCGGTTTTGCGATAACGACATGCATAAAACAGCGACCTAGAGAGCGTCGCATGAGGCCGGTCAAACGCGACGCGCTTTAGGGAAAGCTGGCGACGCTACGGTTCGCGTCGCTCCCTGAAAAAATCCTTCAGAAGCAGCGCCGCGTCGCTTTCGGCCATGCCCGGATAGATATCTGGCACATGGTGGCAGGTCGGTGAGGCGAAGAAGCGCACGCCGTTGACCACAGCGCCGCCCTTCTCGTCGGCGGCGCCGAAATAAAGCCGGCGAAGCCTGGCGAAGGAAATGGCGCCGGCGCACATCGCGCAGGGCTCCAGCGTCACATAGAGATCGTGGCCGGTGAGTCGCTCGCTTGACAGCTTGCGGCAGGCCTCGCGGATCGCCAGCATCTCGGCATGGGCGGTGGGGTCGGCAAGCTCGCGGGTGCGGTTGCCGGCACTGGCAACGACCGTATCGCCGCTTGCGATGATCGCGCCGACCGGCACTTCGCCGCGCAAGGCGGCGGCTTCGGCCTCTTTCAGCGCCAGCGCCATGAAATCCGGCCGCTTCAAGCGGTTTCCATTCCTATTATCTCCTCGCTACTGAGGCGTGATCCTGTTATCTACCCGCCCAAACGAGCAAAGGCCACATGGACGACAAAAACAAGAAATTCCCGCGCAAGAGCGGCCCGAAACCGTCGGGCCCGCGTGGTCGTGATGCCGCTGCCGGCAAAGGCGGTAAGCCGTCCCTCGGCGCGAAAAAACCTTACGCGCCGCGTGGCGACCGCCCGATGGCGGCTGACGGCGAGCGGCCGAAGCGCGACTTCAAGAGCGGCGACCGGCCGTTCAGCAAAGGGCCGCGCCCTGAAGGCAAGCCCTATGAAAAGCGTGAGGGGCCGCGCAAGCCATACGCGCCGCGTGGCGACGGCCCGGTGACCGCGGAAGGCGAGCGGCCGAAGCGCGACTTCAAGGCCGGCGACCGGCCGTTCAGCAAAGGGCCGCGTCCGGACGGCAAGCCTTATGAGAAGCGCGAAGGTCCGCGCAAGCCCTACGCACCGCGCGGCGACCGGCCGGCGGCTGCCGAAGGCGAGCGCGGCGAAAGGCGCTTCGACCGTCCCAAGGTAGACTTCAGCGATCGCCCCAAGCGCGACTTCGGTGATCATCCCAAGCGCGATTTTGCCGGTGATCGGCCCCAAGGGGCATCGGGCGGCGGCTTCAAGCCGCGCCCGCGTCCCGCCGAAGCGACGGAAGAGGCTGGTGAGCGCATCGCCAAGCGGCTGGCCCGCGCCGGCCTTGCCTCGCGCCGCGATGCCGAGGAGCTGATCGCGGCCGGCCGCGTCAAGGTCAATGGAAGGGTGCTGTCCTCACCCGCTTCCAATGTGATGCCCGGCGATATCATCCATCTCGACGGCATGGAGATCCCGCCGATCGAGCGCACGCGGCTGTTCCTGTTCCACAAGCCGGCCGGCGTCGTCACCACCAACCGTGATCCCGAGGGCCGCAAGACCGTCTTCGACGTGCTGCCGGCCGACCTGCCGCGGCTGATGACCATCGGCCGGCTCGACATCAACACCGAAGGCCTGCTGCTGCTCACCAACGATGGCGGGCTGGCGCGCGTGCTCGAACTGCCGGCAACCGGCTGGCTCCGGCGCTACCGCGTACGCGTCCACGGCAAGGTCGAGGAAAGTGCGCTCGCCGGCTTGCGCGAAGGCATTGCCGTCGACGGCGTCTTCTATGGCGCCATCGAGGCGACGCTCGACCGCGAGCAAGGCACCAATGCCTGGCTGACGCTCGGCTTACGCGAGGGCAAGAACCGCGAAGTCAGGAATATACTGGGCTCGCTTGGCCTCGACGTCACGCGACTGATCCGCATTTCCTACGGACCATTCCAGCTCGACGATCTGCCTGAGGGCCATGTGCTGGAGATCAAGGGCCGCGTGCTGCGCGACCAGCTCGGTGAACGCCTGGTCGAGGAGTCCGGCGCCAATTTCGACGCTGAGATCACCAAGCCGTTTTCCAACAGGCCCGTGCGGCGGGAAGCGGTGCGGGAAGAGGAACCGGAGCGGCCGAAATTCACCCGCGACGGCGAACGCCGCCCGATCGGCGAAGGCGGGCTGATCAAGAACCGCAAACGCCGCGAAGGCAGCCGCGACGAGGCGCTGGGCAAGCTGTCGACAAGTCCCGGCAGAAGCTTTGGGCCGGAAAAGAGCTTTGGTGAGCGTGGCCCAAAATCTGAGCGTAGCGCGCCACGCGGCGGCTTTGGCGATCGCGGCCCGAAGCCCGGTGGATTCGGCGGCAAACCGGGCGGAGGGAAAAAGTCCGAACGCGAGCAGCGCCCGATCGAGCCGCCGGGCCAGCGCAAGGCCAATGTCTGGATGGCGCCGGGTGCGCGGCCGATCGGCAAGGGCAGGGCGGACGCCGATGCCGCCAAGGCGGCCGAAGCCAAGGAACGCAAGGCCTCGTTCAAGCCGTCTTATGGCAAGCCCGCCAAACCCGGAGGCGCAAAGCCGTTCGGCAAGCCGCGTGGCGAACGCCCCAATTCCGGCAGTACTGATACCGGCAAAGGCGGCGACCGGCCGCGCAGTGGCCCCAAGGGATCAAGGGGAGGCAATGCGGATCGTCGGCGGTGAGTTTCGCGGGCGTCCGCTGGCGACGCCCCGCTCAAGCGCCATCCGCCCGACCACCGACCGCACCCGCGAGGCTGTCTTCAACGTGCTGGCGCATCGCTTCCCCGATAGACTGGTCGGCGCGCGCGTGCTCGACCTGTTTGCCGGCACCGGCGCGCTCGGCCTCGAGGCGCTGTCACGCGGCGCGTCTTATGGCGTCTTCATCGAAGAATCGGCGGAAGGGCGCGGCCTGATCCGCACCAATGTCGAGGCCTTCGGCCTCACCGGGCGTACCAAGATATTCCGCCGCGACGCTACGGCTCTGGGCGAGGCGGGCACGATGGCCGGGTTCGGCCTGGTGTTCGCCGATCCGCCCTATGGCAAGGGCCTGGGCGAGCGTGCCTTGCGCTCGGCCAAGGCCGGTGGCTGGCTCGCCTCCTGCGCGCTCTGCGTCGTCGAGGAGGCGGCAACGGCGCCGTTCGAGGCAGGGCCGGGCTTTTCGGTTGTCGACGAGCGCAACTACGGCGAGACGGTTATCCGCTTCATCGAAGCCGCCTGAGTTCGGCCGCCTTTGCGCGCGAAAATGACGAACAAATCACTTTGCCTGTATCGCCATCCCCGCCTATCGTCCCACCCCATGACAACCGGAGCCATTGATGACACCTCAGGCTGAATGGCTGCGCGGAACGCTCTTGGTGCTGGCTCTCGTGATGAGCGGCCCGGTTCTGGCCGACAACAAGCCGGACGACGGCAAGGTGACGAATTTCCTGCTCGACAACGGCATGGAGGTTGTCGTCATTCCCGATCACCGCGCGCCGATCGTCACTCACATGGTGTGGTACAAGATCGGCAGCGCGGATGAGCCGCCCGGCAAGTCCGGTATCGCCCATTTCTTCGAGCATCTGATGTTCAAGGCGACGACCAATCACGCGGCCGGCGCGTTCGACCGCGCCGTCTCCGCCATCGGCGGTTCGAACAACGCTTTCACATCCTATGACTACACCGCCTTTTACGAGACGGTGGTGCCGCAAGCGCTCGAGCAGATGATGGATTTCGAGGCCGATCGCATGCGCAACCTCATCCTCAATGACAATGTTATCGCCACCGAGCGCGACGTGATCCTCGAGGAACGCCGCTCGCGCATCGACAGCAATCCGCAGGCAGTGCTCGGCGAGGAGGTCGACGCCACGCTCTGGCAGAACCAGCCCTATCGCATTCCGGTGATCGGCTGGATGCAGGAGATGGAGAAGCTGAACCGCGCCGACGCCACGGCTTTTTACGACAAATATTACACGCCCAACAACGCCGTGCTGGTGGTGGCCGGCGATGTCGAGCCGGAGGTGGTCAAGGCGCTGGCCGAAAAGACCTATGGCAAGATCGCGCGTGGTCCAGATCTGCCGCCGCGCATCCGTCCGGTCGAACCCGAGCAGAACACCAGGCGCACGGTGACGCTCACTGACGCGCGTGTCAGCGTGCCGAACTTTTCGACGCAATGGGTGGTTCCCTCCTATCACACCGCGAAGCCGGGCGAAGCGGAAGCGCTGGACCTGCTGGCGGAGATCCTCGGCGGCGGTAGCCGCAGCCGGCTCTACCAGCAGCTTGTCGTCAAGCAAGGCATCGCCGCCGAGGCCGGCGCCTTCTTCCAGGGCACCATGCTCGATGCCACCAACTTCACCGTCTATGGCGCGCCGCGCGGCGACGCCAAGCTGGCCGATGTCCAGGCGGCGGTCGAGGCCGAGGTCGCCCGCGTCGCCAAGGACGGCGTCACATCAGGCGAGCTGGAGAAGGCCAAGGATCGTTTCGTCCGCTCGATGATCTTCGCCCGCGACAAGCAGGATTCGATGGCCAACATCTACGGCGCGACGCTCGCCACCGGCGGCAGCGTCAGGGATGTCGAGGAATGGCCGGGCCGCATCCGCAAGGTCACCGCCGACGAAGTCAGGGACGTTGCCGCGCGCTATCTCAATATCAACCATTCGACATCCGGCTATCTCTTGCCGCAGATACAGGCAGGGAATTGATTTGATGAGGAGCTTGAACGTTGGCGCTGCCCCTCACCTGCCTGCCGGCATCCTCTCCCCGTATAGCGACGGGGAGAGGCGAGCTCTCGTCGGCGGTTTCGCCAACCACCAGCGTTGCAGAAACAGCGCTGGGATTGCGGCCAGCCCCCTTCTCCCCGTCACTATACGGGGAGAAGTGCCCGGCAGGGCGATGAGGGGCAGCACCGATCTCGATAATTGGTCGGCGCGAACACGCGTCGCCACCCCTTTAGTCACCCTGCTCCTCTCCCTATTCTTCCTCGTCCTGCCGGCGCTTTCCGCGCGTGCGGCCATGAGCATCCAGGAGGTGACCTCGTCAAAGGGCATCACCGCCTGGCTGGTGGAGGACTATTCCGTGCCGCTGGTCGCCATCCGTTTCGTCTTCGATGGCGGCACAACGCAGGATCCCGCTGGGAAGGAAGGGCTTGCCAATCTGATGAGCGGCCTGTTCGACGAGGGCGCCGGCGATCTCGACAGCGAGGCTTTCCAGATAAAGCTGGACGACGTCGGCGCCGAGATGAGCTTCGAAGCGTCGCGCGACGGCACCTACGGCTCGATGCGCATGCTGGCCGAGCAGCGCGACGCGGCGTTCGACCTGCTGCGGCTGGCGGTCACAGAGCCGCGTTTCGACCAGGCACCAATCGACCGCATCCGCGCGCAAGTGCTGTCCGGCATCATCGCCAACGAGCTTGACCCCGACACGCTCGCCCAGCGCAAATGGCTGGAAGCACTATACGGCACCCATCCCTATGCGCGGCCCGACCAAGGGACCAGGCAAAGCATCGCCATGATCACGGCGCGCGATCTCATTGCCTTTCACAAGGCGAACTTCGCCCGTGATGGCCTGCATGTGGCGGTGGTCGGCGCCATCGATGCCGAGACGTTGAAGAAAAAGCTCGATATGGTCTTCGGCGGTCTGCCGGAACGTCAGGCGCTCGTGCCCGTCGCCGATGTCGATCCGAAACTCAACCAGCAGCTCGAGGTCAATTACGACCAGCCCCAGACGTCGCTGCAACTCGCTTATCCCGGCGTCAAGCGGAGTGCGCCGGATTTCTTCGCCGCGGTGCTGATGAACGAGATCCTCGGCGGCAGCGCCTTCACCTCGCGGCTGTTCAACGAGGTGCGCGAAAAACGTGGCCTGGCCTACAGCGCCAGCTCCGACCTGGTCGACCACCAGCACGCCAACGCCCTGGCCATCGCGACGTCGACCCGCGCGGACCGGGCGGCCGAGACGTTGGCTGTCGTGCGCGAGGTGGTGAAACACATGGCGCAAGAGGGGCCGACCGAAGCGGAACTGGCGGCGACCAAGAAATACCTGATCGGCGCCTATGCCATCAACAATCTGAACTCCTCCGGCGCCATTGCCGCGACGCTGCTCGAACTGCAGCTCGACAAGCTCGGCATCGACTACATGCAGCGCCGCGCCGCCCTCATCAACGCGGTGACGCTGGATCAGGTCAAGGCGGCAGCGAAAAAGCTGCTTTCCGCCGAGCCGGCCATCATGATCGTCGGGCCGAAGGTCGGCGAAGCCGAGAAGGAATGAGCCCAATGGGGGGCAAGCGATGAGCCCGAGCTTCGGCATCGCCTTCGGCGGCGGCGGCGCCCGCGGGCTGGCGCATATCCATGTCATCGAGGCGCTGGACGAATTGGGTATAAAGCCGGTCGCCATATCAGGCTCATCGATCGGCGCCATCATGGGCGCCGGCATGGCTTCGGGCATGGCCGGCAGCGACATTCACGACTACATGCGCTCGATCCTCGGCCGCCGCGCCGAAGTAGCGGCGCGCATGTGGCGGGCGCGGCCCGGCACCTTTGCCGAGGCGCTGCAGGGCGGGCTGCGTGTCACCCAGTTCAATGTCGAGCGCATCCTCAAGGCATTCATGCCCGATGCCATACCCGAAAGCTTTGCCGAGCTGAAAATACCGCTGAAGGTGACGGCCACGGATTTCTTCGGCCATAAGCTCGCGGTGCTTAGCGACGGCGACCTGCATTCAGCGCTTGCCGCCTCTGCGGCTATTCCCGCGGTATTCCGCCCGGTGATGCGTGACGGGAGGCTGCTGATCGACGGCGGCATCTACAATCCGGTGCCGTTCGACCTGATCGAGCATGACGCCGACATCATCATCGCCGTCGACGTCGTTGGCGCGCCGACCAAAGGCGGGCGCAAATACCCGACCTCCGTCGACCTGATGTTCGGCGCCACGCAGTTGATGATGCAGTCGATCATCGCCGCCAAGCTGAGGCAATGCCAGCCGGACATACTGGTCAGGCCGGCGGTGTCGAAATACCGCGTGCTCGATTTCATGAAGATCGACGCCTTGATGGCCGAAACCGTTGATATCAAAGACGAGCTGAAGCGGGAGATCGAGAAGGCGGCGGAGGCGCGAGCCAAGGTCGACACGGGCAAGCGCACCAAGCAGGTGGGTGGGTTGGGCGTGGCGCGGAAAGTCTGACGCCTGCTGGCGTCAATCGAACGAGCCCACTCCGATAAGCCCAGCAGACCCTTTCGCGATATGACTATTCCGCCGGGGCTTGTACCGTTCGCGGGTCGATCGAACGGTTGAGAATCAGCGCCCCGGCATGGTTTTCGCACGCCGCTGTTCGCGGCTGTTGCCGCACGCCCGGGCAGATCGCCGTCCAGTCTCTCCATCGTCAGCACGTCGGGTATTCTCGTGTGGCTGACGCAAAGCGCGCCGTCGGCACCCCACGCCGCTTCGAACGACATATCAGGCGCGGCCTCGTCCTGCTGAACGCCCTTGCGGTCGTAGATGACGATCGGCGTCCCGTTGCGGGTATGGCCGACGCCATCGCCGCAATAATCGGCGCGGATCATGCGGGTGCATGCCTGATGATGATCGCAGAGCGGTGTGCCGTCCAGAGACCTCTCCCAGGGCCGATATCCGAAGCGCACGCATTTCGCCTGCGCGCCGCCGGTGCAGGTAATGCTGAACGCCGTATCGGACGGCAAATGGCGACCGTCCTGCGTCCAGGTGCCGGCAAGCGGGAAGCCCATGCGCCGACCCTCGATGTCCGGTTCGCAGATGTTGCGCCATGCACCGCTAGCCGGGTCGCGGGTCGACATGGCGTAGAGCATGACCCTGCCATCCGGATTTCTCGGATCGGTCTCGACCGCATCGATGCGCAGCGGCATCCAGTCCTGTCCGTCACCACCAATCGTCAGAACGGCGCCGACGAGATCCTCTTGAGCGACAATGCGACCATCTTCCGTCGTCACCTCGAACCTTGTGCCGACAACGGAGATCGAACTGATCGCTGGCTCGCTCCCGGCCTCCGCATGGGGCACCGCGGCCATGCTGGAATTGGCTGCGGCGACGGCGACTAAGGTGTGGCGGCCGATATGGGCGAGGCGGTTCCTGTAGCCTGACATTGTTGGCTCCTGACGGCGTATCTTGCGAGTGGAGCGCGGCCAAAAGAGAACGGACAGCACAACGCCATCCGTTCCATTGACGACGAACGCCGGACCTTAACGCCTCGGCGAAGGAGTCGGCCGGTCGTGGTTAATCCCGGCGCCGCTGCCGGTGCCGTGCTGGCCAGACGGAAGGCCGTTGCCTTTCTTGCTGGCGCTCGATGACCTGGCATTGTTCTTCTGGACAGCCGGCAACCCGCGGATGTTGGGGTCAATGATTGAACGCTCGTTCGGGTCGATCACGGAGCGGACGTTCGGGTCGATGATGGACTTGCCGGCCGGAGCGAGGCTTTTCGCCAGAACAATGCCGTCAACATGCACGCCGTTGAGTGTGTAGACGCCGAGACCGTTCGGGAAAATCGTGTTGCTGGTCAGTGAGTTACTGGTCAGCGAGTTGCTGGTCACCGCATTGGTGGTTATCGCATTATACGTCAGGCCGTTCAGGGATTTGCCGTTGGTGCCTTCCGGACCCGCGGCGCTAGCCGGTGCGGCGAGGCAGGCCAGTGCCGAGGCAGCAGCCATATAAGTCTTGAAGCGATCCATCTTGATTTCCTTTTCGTTTTCAGCGGAGCCATCCCGTCGGGTTCGCTCCATAAGGCGGCTTTTCGCTCCCGGCTGTTTCGGACGAATGCCGAATTCAGCCGTTTTGTTTCAATTGTTGCGGTCTGGCCGGGTCACGCGCTTGGCGAGCGAACGTCCGCCTTGTCGTGATCAGACAGCTATGACGGCCCGCGTCCGCATCCCCTCAAATGAATCGCGGCGTACGCCTGGCGCGGCGACACAAAGGAAACCTTCAGCCGGAAAATCGGCAAATCCGCGCAACATCCCTGCGTCATCAGTGGCGCCAGAAACGAGGAGATTTCTGGCCATGCAACCTCTGCGAAAAACCAATGACCGATCGAACGGCGAGGCAACGGCGGCCCAAACGGCACGGCTGGCGGTGCTGGCCGGCAGCCCGGGCCTGCTGCTGACGGCATACGCGGCGGCGACGTCCACATCGCTGACCATCCGCGCCGATCTCGCGCTGACGCTGATGGACATGCTGGTGCTGATCACCGTCGCGATTGTGGCTGGCGGCCGCAGGCACCAGGGTACCGGCCGCAAGCGCCAGGCGGTCTTGGCCGGGACGCTCGCCAACGCGTTCGCTGCGCTCGGCATGTGCCTTTCAATGGCTATCGTCGCCAGCATCGCGGTCCAGCGGATCGCGGCCGGCGGTGTCGAGCCCCAAGGCCAAGGCGTTTTTCTCGCCATGAACCTGAACCTGGCCTACGCGGTGGTCAATTTCTGGATCCTGCGCCGATGGAAGACCCGCAACAGGCTTGCCGCTTCCGCGCTGGCCCGCGCTCAAATCTGTCTGTTTTCGGACAAGCTCTCGTCGAACCTGCTCATCGCCGCGTCGCTCGCAACAGCCATGATTTGGGAAGGCACGATGATAGCCCGCTTCATCGATCCGGTTGCCGGTCTGCTGATCGCGACGATGACCGCGCGCTGGACCATTCCTGTCGTGCGGGACACTGTCCGAAGCCTGCGACGGGAATATCGCCGGGCGCGCAAGCCGATCGTGTAAGGCAAGGTCATGAACCGTACCGGCTGGACGGCTCACCCTCTTTGAAGCTCCGTATCTAGCGGCGTCGCGCTCATCGTAAGCAGGCTCGTAGACATAGCCTTCGCCGCGAACCGTCACCAGGACCACCGGCGAGTCGGGTTCGGTCTCGAACTTTTTGCGCAGTCGCGTGATGCGGATGTCGATGCTCCGGTCGCCCGGCTCGAGATCGCGGTTGTGGGCCAGCCTGCACAGCTGGTCGCGCGACAATATCTGCCTGGGATGGCGCGCGAAGACGCATAGCAGGTCGAATTCCATGGACGTCAACTGCACGTCGGCGCCGTCCGGGTCGACCATCGTGCGGCCGTCCATATCGAGGACGCAGCCACCGAAACGGATGCGGTTCTCAGGCGTCCGCTCGTCCTCGCCCAGGCGCCGAATGACGCTCCTGACACGTGCCAGAAGCTCGCGTGGCTCAAACGGCTTGGCCATATAGTCGTCGGCGCCGGCGGCAAGACCTTCGAGCCGATGCGGCAGGTCACCGACGGCGGTCAGCATCAGGATGCCGGCGCGGCTTTGCTTTGCAATTTCGCGGGCGAGGTCATAGCCGCTTTCGCCGATGAGATTGACGTCGAGAATGACCAAGTTGGGGCTAAAGCGGTCGAGTTCGGTCAGCATTCCCGCTCCATCCGGAACGGATCGGACATCGAAGCCGTGCATGAGCAGGTAATCCGACAGCATCTCGCGCAACGGCGCTTCGTCGTCGACGATGAGCAATTTCTGTTTTGTCACGCTTAGGCCTCTTCCATTGCGCTCAGTCGTTCCAGCACGAGCCTGCGAAAGGTTTGCGGATCGAGCGGTTTCTCGATCACCGGCGCGCCCGTCTCGCCGATGAAGCGATCGATTTCGGGTGCCAGCGTGTCGCCGGTCACGAACAGCAGCCGGCTGGCGAGTCCCGGACGCAACTGCTCCAGCGCGCGGTAAAGGCCGGGGCCGTCGAGGCCGGGCATGCGTATGTCGCTGATCAAAAGATCGATCCCATCCTCGCGCACGGCCTTGAGGGCGGCATTCGCGTCGTCGGCGATGGTGACGTCGTGGCCATCGCGGCGCAGCATCTCGGCGATCATCGAGGAAATGTCGGCATCGTCGTCGACCACCAGAATTCGTGCGGCCGAGGGCGCAGGCGGCATCCTGCCGGCAGCTTCGGGCGGAGCGAGCGTCTCGGCTCGGCCGCTTGGAAGCCGGATCGTAAACCGTGCACCGCCGCCCTCCGTCGAATCCAGTTCTATGCTGCCGTCGTGGGCAGTCACGATGCCCTGGCAGACAGATAGCCCGACCCCGGTGCCTTCACCGGCCATTTTGGTCGTGTAAAAAGGCTCAAAAGCACGCGAGCGGACCGTCTCAGGCATGCCTGGGCCATTGTCGGCGACAACGATCTCGACGACATCGTCTTCTCCGGTGGTGACAATGGTCAGCCGCCGCGGGTGCGGGACCTGCAGCAAAGCCTGCTGCGCGTTGACCACCAGGTTGGTGACCACCTGATGAAGCTGGTCCCTGTCGCCCCAGATATTGGGAAGCGGTTCCGCCAGTTCGGTGCGGATCTCGATCCCGGTCGAGCGCAGGCTGTAGGCGGCAAGTTCCAGCGAAGCGACGACGACTTCATTGATGTCGACGGCGCCCCGTGTCGGCGGTTTCTTGCGGGCCATCGCCAGAAAGGTCCGGACGATGCGCGAGCATCGCTCGGCCGCCGCGTGGATCTTGTCGGCGCGCCTCACGGTCGCCTCGTCCGTCGAGAATTCCTTCAGCATCGAACTGTAGCCGATGACGACCGACAGCGGATTGTTGAGTTCATGCGCCACGCCGGCCAGCAGCGAACCGAGAGCGGCGAGTTTTTCCGACTGGTACAGCGTCTCGCGCTGGCTAGCGATCTCCGCCTCGGCCTCGCGCTGGCGAGTGATGTCGGTGACTGCCGCAAGCATGGCCGAACGACCGGCCTGCGTGATCAGGCGCGCCGAAACCAGCGTATCGATTCTCGACCCCTGCATATTGGTCATGCCGGCTTCGAATGCGTCGACGATTCCATCCCTCAGCAAGAGCCGCAGGAGAGCATCGCGCCGTGAAAGATCTTCCCAGGTCGACGTCGCTTCGGCTCCGATCTGGCCGACCTCGATGCCGAGCACCTTGCGCGCCGGTTCGTTGACGAACAGGATTTCGGGGCCTTCGATTGCCGAGATGATGATCGGCAGCGGCACGCCTTCGGCGACGGCGCGAAACTGCGCCTCCCTTTCGGCCAACAGCTTTTCGGCCTCCAGTCTGGCCTGCTCGGCCAGGACGCGGTCCGAGATATCGCGGCCAACGGATTGCACTTCGACAAGGCGCCCGTCGTTATCGAAAATGCCATGATCGTTCCAGGCGAGCCATCGGCGTGCGCCATCGGGCATCGCATTGACAAGTTCCATGCTGGCATCCGGCGCCTGCGGGGTCAGGCGGGCAAGGTGGTCGAGGAACCTGCGCCTTTCGTCGGGCGGCAGCACATCGAGTTCGCACCAGGACGGGTCGAGAAGCTCTTCGCGCGTCATCCGGCACGCCCGGCAATAGGCGTCGTTGACGAAGCTCAAATGACCCTCCGGTGACATCCGGACGACGAATTCGGTTTGCAGCTCGACCACGCTGCGGTAGCGCTGCTCGCTAGCCTCGAGTGCCTGACGGGCGAGTTTCTGTTCGGCAACATCGCGTCCGATGGACTGTATTTCGATGAGCTTGCCGCTTTCGTCGAAGATGCCACGATCGGTCCAATGGATATGGACCTCGCGGCCATCGCTTAGGGCGCCGGCCTCTTCCACTTCGCAGACAGGCCGTTCGGGGGTGACACGACCGATGATCTCGTCGAAGCTGCCGAAATCGGCGGAAAACGAGTTGAAATAGTGCCAGTCCGGGCTCAGCAACTCTTCGCGTGTCTTGCCGACAAGGCGGCAATAGGCGTCATTGGCAAAGCTCATGCGCCCATCCGGCGCGACCCGGATGATATATTCCGTCTGCGCCTCGACAACATTGCGGTAGCGTTGCTCGCTGTCGGCCAGTTCGCGCAGCGCCGTGCGGTTCTCGGCGAAGATGCCGACGACCTCCCTCAGAAGCAATCGGTGCAAAGCGAATACCGAGACAAGCGACCCGAGCAAAATGGCTGCATAGGGAAAAAACGACTGTTGCAGGGCGTAGCTCTGGTAGAGGCCGATGCCGGCGACAAGCACGAGCAGCGGCAAAACGCAGGCTGCCATCAACAACGCGTAGTGCCTGGACAGCTTCGAGGAGGTCGGCACGGCGAGGTCTCCACAGACGGATGCGCCGTCACGACGGTTGCTGTTCCCGTGCGGGCCAGTGGACTGAACGGCCCACGGCCTGTCAAGCCGGGCTGCCCGGCCATCCGCCCGACGTCGTTGGACAGATACCGCGGGGATGTTTCACAATGATGCCGCAAGCCCGATTTCCCGGCTTCTAGTGTTTCAATTGTGTCGAACCAGTCCGAAATCGGCAGCAGACCGGCCTGCTCGCACGATTGACCCGGGGCGAATGCGCCTTGTAGGTTTGGGCCGTCGCTCGCCGCGGGGGAACGCATGGCCGACATCATTGTCGTGGACGACGAGACCGACGTGGCGTTCATGATCGCCGACTACTTGCAGGCGAAAGGCTATCGCATTCGCGTGGCATCCGGCGGCGCCGAATTGCGCGAGGCGATCGCGACGGTGAAGGCCGATCTTGTCGTTCTCGACCTCAACATGCCGGGCGAGAACGGCTTTAGCCTGGCCCGCTGGCTGCGCGAGCATCACGACACCGGCATCCTGATGCTGACAGGCGCCGATTCGGTCTTCGACAAGGTGGCGGGCCTCGAGGTCGGCGCCGACGACTATCTGGCAAAGCCCTTTGCGCCGGTCGAGCTGGAAGCGCGCATCGCCGCGGTGTTGCGCAGGCGCAGGCCGAAAGGATCGAACGATGCCGACGCTTTGCCGGCCGGGCATTTCGCCTTCGGAACCTATGTGTTCGACGCCCGCGCGAGAAACCTCATCGACGCCGACGGCGTGGACATTTCGCTCACGCCGATGGAACTCGATCTGGTGGCGGCCTTCGCCACCCGGGCTGGTCAGGTCATCGGTCGCGACGATTTGCTCGATCTTGCGCCGCCCAGGGGCGACGAGCCCTTCGACCGCAGCATCGACAGCCGCATCACCCGGCTGCGCCGCCGGCTCGAAAAGGACCCGGCCAAGCCGGAACTGATCAAGACGATCCGCGGCGTTGGATACCTGTATCCAAAGCGGTGAACGAGTGCGGCTCAGGGGCCGGGCTGCCCCGTGGGCGGAACGATCTGCATGATAAGGCGCATCAGATCGGCCTGTCGCGAGACGCCGGTCTTCTGGAAGATATTGTCGAGATGCGTCTTGGCGGTCGCGTTGGCAATGTGAAGGCTGGCGGCGGTCTCGGCCAAGGTGTGCCCGGCCACAAGGCTGGCGAGCACGCGGGTTTCGGCCAGCGTAAGCCCAAAGGCTCTCGCCAGCATTCCGGCGGCGTCATGCTCGTCCGGTGCATTGCCGATGAACACCGCGGCTACCGCCGCAGGTTCCATGCCGGCGCGCAGGTCGCCGCCGGCCATCGGCAGCACGCGGGCGAAGACCGGCGGCAGGCCGGATTCGCTGAGGAGGACGGCAAGCCCTGTCTTGCCGATGCTGGCCTCATCCTGAGCCGCAAGCATGATGGCGCTGTGAAGCTCCTTGGAAGCCGACGGGATCTTCGCTTGCAGAATGCCCCGGACATCCTGGATCGGGCCGCCGCTCCGCAGCATGTGCTTGGCCGAGCGGTTGGCGTGCAGGACGGCGCCACGTTCATTGGTGAGGACCACGGCGCATGTGAGCGCATCGAGCGCCTCGGCCATTCCTGCACGCTCGACAGTCCCGATGTCCAGCATGTTGCTGATTATCACCGAACGGCGCACATGTGGCAGCAACAGTCTGCCAAGCTTGATTTCGCGCTCGGTGATAATGCCTTGCCGCTTGTGTCGGGCAACGGCGAAGCCGGCAAGGCGGGTAGGGGTATGGATCAGGAAGAACGACATGACGTCGACCAGGCCTTGCGGCTTCAGGCACTCCTGAAAATATCGGGAGGTCTCCAGGTAGCTTTGAGGGATATGGCGTGAGATCACATGCGGCATATCGAGCGAAGGCCATTTGGCGAGATCCTCGAGCAGCCGGGCGTGGATCTCGGGGATATATCTCGCCTGTTGCTCCAGCCAGTAGGGCTCTATTCCGACGGTCCTGTAGATCAGCAGCCGGTCGTTGGCGAGGTCGTCAAGCTGCAGGACCGCAGTCTGGGCGTCGAGCGCATCCCTGATCCCGGCAAGCGCGTGCTCCCATCGCTCCGGGTCGAGTGCGCAATCGTAAATCGAGCCGATCAGCTTCGACAGCTCATGATGCGACAATGCCTTGGCCATCGACGGCCCCTCGCATGTCGACAGCACGTCCGATGCGGGCGGAAAGCCGCGCCCTCTCACAGGTGCTCTCGCCTCTCCAAATTTTAGCGATCGCTTAAATTCCGATTATCTCCCCCAAACAGGGGATGCGCAAGCACCCGGGCGGTGAAATACTCGCGCTTCAGAAGAACGTCACACTTAACTGTGACAACAAGTGGGGTTCAGCGCGTTCTCGGCTCGCGGACCTTAGCCACTGCGATGCAGCCGGGGGGACTAATCAAGAATTCTGCCTGCGTGCGCCAACTATCACGGCGCGCGACCGCCTATTGCTGAACGTTAAGCCGGGCTCGTCCCGGACAATTCTGGATGGAGCAGCATTATGTACAGGTACTTTGCTTTTACAGCACTTTGCATAGCGGCGATGCCCGCGCATGCCGGCGAGCTTGGAGCCATGAAGGCTGAAAGCATCGATCTCGCCGGCTTCCTTGGTGTCGTCTATTACACGCCGCAGGAGGACGGCTATCGGGTGGTCACCACAATCGCGCAGGGCGAGGCTGGCTTGCCCGTGCGTTTCGTGGCGACACTGACCGAGAACCAGATAGTCGCGGTCTCCGTGCCGGGCAAGCTGGGAGAGTCGGACCAGATCATCGAGATATCGCGTGTCGGCGGCAAGCTTGTCGTCAGCCCGCAGGCGATAGACGGGATCGTGGTTTCTTCTCCGAAGGCCGCCGTTGACTGATCCCAAGTTGAGTGATTGGGGGTCGAGTGAGCGAGGGTAGCGTGATCGAGGGTTGCGTGATCCGGGGGCATGCGCGTTGCGGCGCTGCCGGATGAGCCTGCAACGTGGGCGACAGACGATGTCCCTGTGGCTCGTCCTCCCGTCTGTCGTCACCTTTACCGTTGGCGCCGGCTTCGCCGCGTCTTCGCAAGCCGAGCTGGCCTCAGGCAAGTTCTACGAAATTGTCGGCGGCAAGGTCGATGCGCGAACCTATAACGGCTTCCGTCGCTACCATGGCAGCTGCAATCACTGCCATGGTCCCGACGGCATGGGCTCGACCTTCGCCTCGGCCCTTGTCGACCGGCTGCCTGACCTCGAGGTCTTCCGGCGCAATGTTCGCGCCGGCGTGCGCAGCGGCCCTTCGGTGATGAAGGGCTTCGCCGACGACCCCAACGTCGCACCTTACATCGACGACATCTACGCCTACCTGCAGGCCCGTGCCGACGGTGCGCTTGGCCGCGGTCGGCCTGAGCGGCTTGAACGCTAAGGCGGCGCGGCTTTATTCCAGCTTGGGTTCCTCGCCCCACTTCATCTCGCCGGTGGCGACCTTGGAGCCGATGTCGAGCGCAACGCCCATGCCGAGATTGGGGAAGCGGGCTTCCATGGCGCCCTTGAGCGCGGCCGCGTCCTTGGCCTTGGCCAGCTCTTCCTCGAAGGCGATGAGATAGTCTTTGGTGTGCTCGACGCCCGAAAGGTCGGTGGCGGCCTGCGGCGTCATGTGGCCGGGCACGACGATTTCGGGCTTGGCGATGGCGATCTTTTCGAGATTGGCGAGCCAGGCAGCGCGCTGTTCCCTGGTTGGCGTGTCGGCGGTCCAGACATGCACGCCCGAAAAAACCATCACCCCGCCGAACACCGCATTCAGCGACGGCACCGAGAGATAGCGCCGGTTGGCGAGGCCTTCCGCGTCGACGATCTCGATGGTCTCGCCATCGACGGTGAGCGTCTTGCCGTCGAAGACTTCGGGGATGACGATATCGGCGAGCGCCTGCGGGCCATTCTCCTTGAGCTGCGGCCCCCAAACGGCGATTTTCTTGTCGACGCTGCCGTTGATGGCGGCCACCGTCTCGGGCGCGGCGATCACCCGCGCCTGCGGGAAAGCCTCCTTGATCGGCTTGAGGCCGAAATAATAGTCCGGGTCGGACTGGCTGACATAGATGGTGGTGAGCGTCTTGCCGGTCGCCTTGATCGCCTCGGCCACGGCGCGGCCGTCGGGGAAGGTGAAACCGCCGTCGATCAGCAGCGCCTCGGAGGCGCCGGTGATCAGCACCGGGGCGCGAAAGAAGCCGTTTTCCCCGGCAGGGAAATGTTTCCAGGAAAGCCCGGCGGCTGCATGGCCAAGCCCGGCGGGAGCAAAGACGGCAGCGGCGCCGGCGGCGAGGGTGGTTTTCATGATGGCTCTCCGTGTGAACATGGATATCTCCTGGGGCTTGAGAATGCGGACTTCGGGCGGCTCCCGCGCAGCCTCGATCTCAGGAAGATGGCAAAAGCGGAATGCGTGTTGAAGACCAACAAAATAGACGTAATGTATGCCAATGCCTGACAATGAGGTTGCACCTGCTATGAGCCACGCATGAACCTGAACCGGCTGGCCTATTTCGCCGCGGTGGTCGATGCCGGCTCCTTCACCCGGGCCGCCGAGCGGCTGGGCATTACCAAGGCGGTCGTCAGCCAGCAGGTGGCGCGGCTGGAGCGCGATGTCGGAATGACGCTGCTGATCCGCACGACGCGGCGCGTCCATCCGACCGAGGCCGGCCGGACATTCCATGCGCGGTGCCTAAAAATCCTGCAGCAGGCCGAGGATGCCTTCGACGAGCTCGCGCAAGCCGCCGCCGAGCCGACCGGCACGCTGCGTATCGCCGCGCCCAACGACTACGGCACGTCGGCGGTGGTGCCGGTGGTCGCCGCCTTCAGCGCGCGCTATCCCGCCTGCCGGGTGGAACTGACGCTGGGCGACGAGACGATCGACCTGGCTTCCGAGGGAATGGACGTGGCGATCCGCGTCGGCTGGCTGGCCGATTCCAGCCTGCCGGCGCGGCGGATCGGCATTTTTCGGCAATTCATGGTATGCGGCGCCGAGTTTGCCGGCCGCTTCACAGCCGGCGAGCCGCAAGACCTCGCCGGGCTGCCCTTCGTCGCCAACATGGCGCTGCGCGAACCGCTGCTATGGCAATTTTCGCGCGGCGACGAGCACCGCGCCGTGCGCATGCAGGCAACGATCGCCATCGACGCGACGCCGGCAGTGCTCGCGGCCGTCCGCACCGGCGCCGGCCTGTCGGTGCTGCCGGACTTTTTGGTGCGGGATGAGCTGGCCGCGGGGCGGCTCGTCCACATCCTGCCCGAGTGGCGGCTGCCCTCCGGAGGCATCTACACGGTCTACCCCGCCGCGAGATTCCGGCCGCCCAAGGTGACGAGGTTTGTTGAGATGCTGGTTGCGGCTGAGCAGGAGATGGGGTGAAGCGGGGAGGGGCGAGCTTGACGCGCCGAGGCCGAAGCTGCTGATCTCCCCCCAAGTGGGGGAGATGGCCGGCAGGCCAGAGGGGGGCGCTGTCCCGCCAACCCTATCGGTCGATTGCATAGCGTAGTCTCGCAAGTTCCCAGCTCATCACAGGTTGAAACGACGGCCGGCGTTCTGTCGCGCCCCCCTTGTAACTTGTTTCTTGCCGACTCTGCTATGAAAGCAGGTGCGGTGGCGGACGGGAGACCGAACCCTC
>NZ_JBVVQU010000061.1:0-35469 GCF_055811555.1 Mesorhizobium sp. WSM4813 | reverse complement strand
TCTGTTCTCGCCAGTTGAATGCAGAAACTACTTCACAGCAGCAGGGTATGGACTCACTTGAACGTCCGATGCTCTAGTTCGTACCGACCGGCTCGGTGACATAATCGTCGGCGCCGAGTTCGAGGCCCGAGACGATACCAGCCTCGTCGGTGCGGCAGGAGAGGATGAACATCGGAATATCGAAGCCCTCTGTGGCGCCATTTTCGGTTTGTGGGCTTGAACGTGCGTTCTGGGACCGCCGATCAGTTGACGATCGCCGCCTCCGTTGCGTTGCGCAGTTCGCTTTCGGTTACGCCATTGGCGACCTCCACCAGCCTCAGGCCTCCTTCAACGACATCTAAAACGCCAAGGTTCGTGATGATTCTGTTGACAACCGATTTTCCGGTCAGCGGCAGAGTGCACGCCTTCAACACTTTGGACTTCCCCGGCTTGTTGGTGTGGTCCATGACCACGACGACGCGCTTGACGCCGGCGACCAGATCCATTGCTCCACCCATGCCCTTCACCAGCTTTCCGGGGATCATCCAATTCGCTAAGTCACCGTTTTCGGCTACTTCCATGGCGCCGAGGATAGCCATGGCGATCTTGCCGCCGCGGATCATTGCAAAGCTCTGCGCCGAGTCGAAGAAGGCGGAATCTGGCAATGCGGTCACCGTTTGTTTGCCGGCATTGATAAGATCGGCGTCGATCTCCTCCTCGGTCGGGAATGGACCAATACCAAGCAGGCCGTTCTCCGACTGCAGCGTTACATGGATGCCGTCCGGAATGTAATTGGCGACCAACGTGGGAATGCCGATGCCGAGATTGACGTAAGTGCCGTCTTCAAGTTCTCGTGCAGCCCGCGCCGCCATTTGGTTTCTGTCCCAGGCCATTTTTTCTCTCCCCTCAAGCCGCCGCACGCGTCGTGCGTTGTTCGATCCGTTTCTCATGCTCGCCCTGAACCAGGCGATGCACGTAGATCCCCGGCAGGTGGATCTGATGGGGATCGAGGCCGCCAACAGGAACGATCTCCTCGACCTCCGCGACGCAGATGTTGCCGCAGGTCGCCGCCGGAGGATTGAAGTTGCGAGTTGTCTTGCGGAATACGAGATTGCCGGACGTGTCAGCCTTCCAGGCCTTGACTATCGAGAGATCCGCGACGATGCCGGTCTCGAGCACATACGTTTCGCCTTTGAAGGTCTTATGCTCCTTGCCGTTGGCTACAACCGTGCCGACACCTGTCTTCGTGTAGAACCCTGCGATACCGGCACCACCGGCACGCATTCGTTCGGCGAGCGTTCCCTGCGGGTTGAACTCAAGCTCCAGCTCTTCGCTCAGATACTGGCGCATAAGCTCGGCGTTCTCGCCTACATAAGACGAGATCATCTTCTTGACTTGCCTCCTCCTCAACAGGACACCAAGCCCGAAGTCGTCGACGCCGCAGTTGTTCGAGGCTATCGTAAGGTCCTTGGTACCAGCTTGCATAACAGCGCTGATCAAAAGCTCGGGAATACCACAGAGGCCAAAGCCGCCAGCCGCTATGCACATTCCATCGAACAAAAGCCCTTCAAGTGCCGAAGCAGGGCTGCTAAATACTTTTTGCACGTCATCACTCCGATCCAGCTTTACCAGGTGGGCTCATCGTCATCGCAAGAGTCGTCGCACGGCCAACCCGTCCGCGAACGGCACATGGAAAAGTTTCCGCAACGGCTTGATGCTGCTTCGTGAGAGCCACTTTCTTTGTTGCCCGACCTACATGCTGGTCGTTTTCTGATCACCTTGACTTCGGGTTTCACGCCGCCTGCGGCTCCGCCAGATAGTCGTGAACAACTGTCCCGAGGCCGAGTGTCAGATCCGCGATGAAATGGGCGGCTGAAACGACCTCCAGAACCGGCAGTTCTGCAATCGGCGCGAGTGCATGCGACCGTAAGTCCAAGCCTGCGGGAGCACCCCATGCGCCCTTCAATGTCACGTCCTCCATCTTAAGGCGTACCAACTCGCAGACGCGCAGGCTGCCATCGACATGCGGAATAATCTTCAGGAGGAATGTCGGCTGACACAGCGAGGCCAGCACCTCGCTGTGGTCGAGCGCCCAATGTTTAAAGCCCATGGTGCCTGTTGCGATCCGGACCGGGCCGTAGTCGAGGGTGCCGACCAGTGTGTCTCCATAGACCTCTAACGCAGGATGTGCATATTTCTTCGGGAACCCCCACAACTCACGGCCACCCAAAATTGCCGGTCCGTCGTCCAAATACATGGCATGCGAATAGCCGCCGATCACGTCGTTAAACCTAACGGGAATGACCTGGCCGGACTCAATATAGCTCCCGAAACCCGCAGAGTCGGGCATTCGAATGAACTCAAACTTTACCAAGGGATCATCGAATTCGAGTGGCTGAGGGACTCGGGCGCGTAGCCGGTCGGGGTCCGTCCGGTAGGTGATGATAAGGTACTCGCGATCCACGAAGCGATATGGCCCCGTCGGGTAGGCGGGGCTTGTCAGCGGCATCGAATAGGCTTGGGCACGCACATCTTTGGATTTCAAGGCTTCTACCTCCCCGGTGAGCGCTGCATCCCGGATAAGGACGCTTCACTGCTAAGAACCTCGCAAGGAGAATGCCAAGCCGGTAATACCTTGATTGATTGATATCTTTTCAGGTTTGCTACAACGGCCGCTCAGCTATTAGGTCTTGATATATCCGTTTTTGTAAGCATCCTGCCATTGCGCCATCGGCGACACAGGCATCGCCTAGGGCTTGTGTAAATGCGCGAGTTTACCGTACCGAGGCTTCGAAATAAGCACCGACCGGCTCGGGCACCTCTGGGCACCATTCCTGTCCCCCTGCAGATTTATCCCGTTCCACGGGGCGCATCAATGCCAGTTGAGCGAATTACAACGGTTCGACGCAAACAAGCATTCACTGCGGATTCACCAGCTAGGGAGTCGCTGATCACCCCCAGCCCACTGCAGGTAGAGCAAGTCGGGTGAAATGAAACGAAACGGCGCCCGATGTCGATCAGGGATGGGGGACGGAACGCACCACCTGCCGGGCCGGCTTGTCCTGCCGCTCACCCTGATACGAGACCTGACGCAGGAGATTGTCTTCCGTCCAGGTGAGATAGGCAACCTCGACCACCATTTCAGGCCTGACCCAATGTACGCGCGACAGCTCAAGCGGCGAGCCGAACCGGCTCTCGCGCGGCGGCGGAACGTCGAGGGGCATTCGAGCTGTCTGAAGTGGCCCAAGCCGGCGAGCCAATCGCTTGAGCTCTGCAACCGTGATGCCCGTGCCGGCGCGGCCCGCGTACAGCAGACGACCATCATCGGTGTAGTAGCCGAGAAGCAGCGAGCCGATATGCGGCCGGCTTCCAGTCGGATCGGTCCAACCGACGACGATGAATTCCTCTCTGTTGAGACACTTTGACTTGACCCACAGGCCGCGATTGCCGGATGCATAGGCGCTGTCGATGCGCTTTGAGATGGCGCCCTCGAGTGCAAGCCGGCAGGCGTGCTTGCGGAACGCAGGCCCGTCGCCGATCACGTGATCGCTGAAGCGCAGGCCAGGCATGTCGGTCGAAAACAGGCCTGCCAGTCGCGCCTTGCGATCGACGAGCGGAAGCTTCGCAATGCTCTCTCCGTTCAGGAACAGAAGATCGAAAGCAAAGAAGACAAGATCGCCCGTGCGGCCCTCGTCCATAGCGGCCTGCAGGCGGCTGAAGGAGGTGACGCCGTCTGCCCGAACGGCGCACAGCTCCCCGTCGACATATGCCTCTTTCACCGGGAGCGCGCGGAGGGCCGCTATCGTCGCTTGATAGCGATGCGACCAATCGAGGCCGGTGCGGGTGAGCAAGCGGATGTCGCTGCCGTCGATCCGCGCGTGCATGCGGTATCCGTCGTACTTGATCTCATGAAGCCAATCGGGGCTGTCGGGCGCTTCGTCGACCAGGCGCGTCAGCTGAGGCTCGATCCATTTCGGCGGATGCGTTTTATTCGGCTTTGTGGGATTCATCGTCTTCCGCGCCAATTCAGATGAAGCGTCGTCATGCGGGCCAGACTACCACATGATGACGATATATCAGCTGCAGCTTCTATCGGATCGCGGGTCTTCACATTGATGCTGTCGATATGCTCGTAGGGATCTTATCCCGAGCCGGCAACTATGCAGATTAAGCTGCCTGAACCACGGGACTTTTGATAAGAACGGCCGCGCTCGCTCGGCATAGTATTCTGCCCTCCTTGCAACAAGGCAAAGGAGAGCAAAATGACCAATACCATTAACCTCTAGAGCCGCCAGCTCTTGCAACGATTTGGTGGGTGGATCTTTCGAGACAATGTCGATGCTTATACCCAGGAAACGCCCTCGCACGTGCGATATGAAATTTGTGCATTGCAATATCTGCGGCGATCGATATGATCATGTTGTCGGCCATCTACTCCTCCCAGATGCGATGCCGTCGTTGAATGCGGTGCACCTCCTCCCGCGCTGCATTTCAAATCGAGCCCACTGCCACCTCCTCCCGGCAGTGGGCTTTTTCTTTGTATGAGCGGCAATTTGGCCCTTGGCCAACGTATTGGCTTCTAGGCGAGGCGAATGCTCCGGACTTCCAAGCCTTTCTTGCCTGCCCGCATTCGACAAAAACCTTCTGTCCCTCCACCAGCACGCTGAGCCCTGAGCGGGTCAGCGCGGTGGCATGAACGAAGACATCCTTCTCACCGTTATCGGGTGCAATGAAGCCGAAGCCTTTTTCGGGGATTGTACCATTTGACCGTGCCCTGGCTCTTCAGCTGCGCACCACCCTTCCCGGCGATGGACCCCTCGGCAAGTCGGAACGCCGGGCGCGTCGCGGCCGTTTTTACCCCAGGATCGGGAAGGTGAGACGTGGATAGAGAGACCTCCAATGCCGAAAAGGCTGAGCAGCTCGAGCAATTTGATGGCGCGTCTGCGAAGCAGTGCGAACTTGCAACAGGAGAAGAAGCCGACACACCGCCAGCTGCCGCGGTAGCTGCGGCATTGATCAGCGCTATGGAAACCACTCGAAATGGGGACATGCTCCATATCGCGAGTTCCGAACGCAGTGCCGCTGACATCACACAGGCATTGCGCCACTTCCTCCCAGCAGCTGACATCCTGTGTTTGCCGTCGTGGGATTGCCTGCCATTCGACAGGGTGTGGCCCACTCGCGCCACTATGGGACGGCGGGTCAGCGTACTTCATGCTGTTGCGGCCGCTACGAAAGGACCCCGCATCACGGTTACTTCGGTCGAATCTGCCCTGCAGAGGGTACCGCCCCCTCGGTAATCGGCCAGGGTTTCGCCACCCTGCAGATTGGGCAAAAGGTGAACCCGAGGGCGCTCGGGTATTGACTGAGAGAACTGGATATGTTGCCGATGATCGAGTCGATGAACCAGGCGAGCTAGCCATCCGCGGCGATCTTATCGACGTTTTTCCTGCTGACCGTGACTGCCCTATTCGTGCTGTATTGGGGGTTGGCGGCGCCATCTCCGAACTTAAGGCATATGACCCAATCACTCAACGAAGCGAGCGATCGCTGCACAGAGTCGTAATTGGCCCGGCCTCCGAGCTCATGTTGGAAGCTGGCAACGAGTTCGACCCTGCAGCGATGCGAACGATCCCGATGGAGGAACGTCTAGAGCAAGGCTAAGGGGCGCATTTGAACATGCGCGCTGTGGCCACGTTCGAGAGCTGCATAGGGTGGCCCTGGTAGTGCTGGTGGACGGCTTGGCTGAAGGAGGCGCGATCTACGAGGAGGCGCCGCGGCTGGCTAGAGCGGTCCAGCTCCCCAGGTGTGGCTGGGTTTCATCGTCCTGTTCCGGCCGTCTCATTGCGGGCATCGAGCACGCTCCTGGTTGATTTCTCGGTCCTCCACGACGCCCTGCCGACGTCTCACTTACGAGATCAAAGCAATTTGCGTGCCGGATTTGCGCTCCGTTTCGTTCCACCGCTTGCTCGCCAGCCGGTGCCTGGCTGTAACGGCCAGCGGGTGGGGCTCCGACACTCTTGTTCAGTTTCGGACACAAAAAAGTCGCTATAGGCATGCTCGGGAAGACCGGATGGAATATCGAGCATGTAATCGTCGCACCCGAGCCGAATTTCATCCTCACCGGCTCCCGACCAGGGCGCTTGCTGAAAAGAGCGCTTGCTGCGCCAGCCATGAGTTCGCGGTAACCGCCGCAACCTTTTTCTGATATCGACCTGCGGGTTCACGGAAGAAGCCGATCCCGCGCGTCGCGCGATCGAGCGACTGCCGATCATCTGCGGGGAGGGCATTCCCTCACGACCTGATCTTTGAATCGGACATTTCGGTCGAACGAGTGCAGGAGCTACTCCATGACGGCGTTTAGAAGCCGGGGTCGCTACGCTGTCGCTGAAGATCGACCACGTTGCGAAAGAGCGGCAGTTTCGCCAGATCGAACTCGTCGAAGGTCGGGCCGTCGCGCTTGCTCACCGCGCGACGCACCGGTCCGATATTCTCCTCCAGCACGAAGATGCCGGTCGCCTCGCCAGGGAGTTCAGCACCACTGCACTGATGCGACTGCAGTTAAAATGAAGAATCCGAGCTACGCCATTCTCGCAATAAACTGCTAAACCTGACTGAACGACTGCGTTCTCACTATTAACTGCCAAGCGACACTTCGTGGATTTCGCGCCGGAAGGCTTCCGAGCCGAGATAGCGGTGAGAAAAATGGTCTTGATTGCCTTGCCGAGTTGGGCCAGCGCCCTGTAGCTTGGGCGCTGCACGCTCGCCCGCGCAAAGCGGCGCAGGATCGATTCCGCATCGGCCGTGCGGTGCTGCAGGGCCGCCGCATATTTGATCAACTCGTCATACTGCTGCTCGATGAGGTTCCAGTCGATCGCCCGTGTCAAGATCGGCAGAAGGCTCGCGCGCCATTTCGGTGTCGGGCACCCCGCACTTCATCGGCAAGAGAACGGGCGACGGTTCTGGCCACGGTCGCCAACCATCTGGTGGCGCACCGCGACGGTCCGGCTCTTATGCCAGGGCGAACTGGGGAGCACATGCGCCCCCTGCCATGACGCACGCATCCAGAAGGAAGAGGTGAGAGGTTACGCGAAAGGGTGTGATGGAGTGGGAGGCGCATCGCGTTCGACCATCCGTGGATTCGGCAGCCTTGATTAAGGTCTGCGACGTCTGACCAAGGCCATCCATGGCGGAGTGCTCTCGCTGAGGTTAAAGGCAGCCTCTTCGGCTTCGTACCGGGTCAGCCCGGTGAGCGGCCGACCGTATCTCTCGGCGGGAAGCCCTGTCAGGCTATCGATCACAGACCACAGCCCTGGTTCCGACGGCAGAATCTTGTAGCGCCTCATCGAGCCCTAGCTTGCTAGAAGCACAGAGAACTCCCGCTTTACCGCAAAGTTCCGCAGTGCAGCATCAAAATGTTGCGACGCACTATGAGGGATGCAGTTCATATGACGGGCGGGGTCCTTTTGGCGCGCTGCCCGGCTGCCGGGTGCTGGTCGCCGGCCCGGCCGGCCTTGATAGGTTCTGGGCTACGCGCGAGTCGCTCATCCATCCGGCAGCCAAGGACAAGGTAGTCGCTGCCTCTGGCGACGAGACAATCCGGACTTCCGTCTACGATATCGTCCGTCAGAAGGCCTGGCCCGCTGGCTATACCGGCCGACTGCTCAAAAACGGCTTCATCGACAAGTGGCACGGGCGGGAAGAAGAGCTGCGCACGCTGCATTCCGAAGAATTGTCGAAGGTCGAGGCGGCATGGGCCTCTGGCGACTATGACACGGCCAACGTGACTGTCGGTGAGGCGGTGGGCCTCATCAACGATCTGCCGTCGGCGAAGGACATCGTCCGCCGAACGGTGCGCGAGGCACGTGCCGGCTGTCGCTCGGCGAAGAACTCTTCAAGCAATGGGGTTGGAGAATTCCGTTCCTGCTATCATCGGTTTTGATCGTGCTGTCTCTTTATCTGCGCCTCAAGCTGAGCAATCCCCGGTCTTCGAGGAGCTTCGCAAAGGCGGGAAGCCCGCAAAGAGCCCAATCCGTCAGAGTTTCGCCACCGGTCATGGCGTGCGTGATGCAGCCTTTGCACTGTTCGGGGGCGACCGCCGGCCTAGGGTGCGTTTGGTATATTCGCACCGGCGACGTCCCAAGAAATGTCTCGGCCATGCTGGCTGGCGTGCTGGCCGATGCGACCAACCTCGGTCCGAAGCGAATGGCGAGCGCGTCCAAGGGCATCAGCGCGCACCAGATCGGCTGGATGCGCACCTTCCACGCGCGGTCCGAGACTTATCGCGCGGCGCAAGCATGTATCACCGATGCACACAACCGACATCCGCATTCTCGACTGTGGGGCAACGGAGCCGCGGTCGTGACCGGTCTCTCAGCGCGAGCAAGCGAACGCGTCATTGAAGCGCAGATCGAGTCGAGAGCTCATTTGATGAGCGATGAGTGGAAAGCATTCATGGCCATTGGTGAGAGCTTTGCCAAGCACGAGCCCGTGAAGCATTCCAGTGGTGAGTATGTTCGCGATGCCGTCCACGTCAATTCGGTAGAGGGCTTCAACTCCCGCGTCCGCCGTACCATCGCCGGCGTCTTTCATCATATCAGCCCGCAGCATGCCGACCTGTATTTCCACGAGGTTGGCTTCCGATGGTCACAGCGCGTGGTATCCGGGAGCGCCGTTCGGAAAACCCGGCATGGTCTAGAAGTCTTGAGGACCATCTGGTCGCGTGTGCCGCCGGCGCTGCAGCTACTGAGAGTTTTTCGCGTCGCCACGGGGCGCTAGATCTAGAAGTCCCTCGGCCGTGGTAAAGGGCATCCAGATCTGCCCGTCGCGTGTTCGCCCCGCCGCCTTGCCCCAGTTGATGCGCAGCGAGCCATTCGCGTCGGGATACATCGGCCGGCCGATTGCCTGGCGGTAGGCACGCTGGCCGTGCATATAGATGGCGCGAGCCGCCTGGCTGCGTCCAGCGCGGTCCTTCGCAGCGTGCTTCGCAGCTATGTCGCCGGGATAGAGCGCGACCGCCAGCTTGATGAAAGGATCGTCCGACGCCTCGAAGGCAGCAGCGGGCTTGTCGGGCCAGCCGAGCCGCGTTGCCGTGTCTGCGAGTTGGTGTCTGCATAAAGTCGGTCAAGGCCAATTTGGTCCAAAGCGCTTTCGAAAGCAGTATCGCGGTCCTTTGCATCCAGCCGGCGATATTCGTCGAGTGCGGCCTCGAACAGCTTTCGATCGATGTCTGGCAAATAGCCGCGCTCGATCTGCGTCAGCTGATCCGAGATTTCTTTACGGTCACGATCCTGAAAGCCGCTTTCACGGTCTTCATCGGCCTTCTCGTGCTCCTTTGTCCAGCGATAGAGAGTGCGTGCCGATGACAGTAGTTGCGCGCGATTGAGCAACGCCTGGCGCAGCCTCGCCAGCAAAGCCCGGCTATTTTCGCCCACCATCCCGTCCAGTTCGCGGTTTGCTGCGTCAAAAGCGCGTCTGCCGCACGGGATACTCGGCGACCCAGGCGCGAAAAGCTTTCTCCTCGATGGCCTTGCGCGCGTCGAGGCCGATCGCGTCGGCGCCGGCTAGATCGCCCCCAGCTTCTTCTTGTAGTTTTCCACGCCTTGCAGGATGGAGGCGTAGCGGATCTGCGCTTCGCGATTGCTTGCCGTGGCTCGGTTGATCTGATCGGCATAATCCGGGAGCAAACGCTGGGACAGTGGTTCGTAGTCGGCGAAGTTGAACCGGACTTCATCGGCGGTGAGGAATCGGTGGGTTGAGCCAGGAAAGCCGGCGACCATCACAAAATCGCCTTCTTGAACGCCTTCACGGGCTATGGGCAGCCAACTCTTTGGCCGGTAAGGCACATTGTCGCGCGCATAAAGCCGGGAGGAACCGTCAGGAGCGACATAGGCGCGATAGAAGCCGAAGTCGCCCGTGTTGCGCGGCCACATCCAATTGTCCGTTTGAACGCCGAAGTTGCCGATGCCGAGCGCGGGCGCGTAGACGAGGCGCACGTCCTCAATTTCAAGCTTCTGCTGGAGGTAGTAGAAGGCGCCGCCATAATAGGGCCTCACGTCGCAGCGGCGATCGGGCTGTTCTTCACATGCAGCTATTAGCGCGCCTTGCGGTTCGTGTCGAGCTGCTCATGGCGGGCAAGCCGCTCAGCATGTCAGAGACGCCCCTAAGCATCTCGGTGGTCAGATCCCGCGGCCAACCCGGACAACAACCGGCCTCTCAAATCTCCGCAAGGCGGTCATCTCTCCGCCCCCCAAAGGCGATCATGTGTCAAGAGGCCCAGTTCGCTTCTCTGCCGAGCCGAGCGTTCCGCTGCCCTGTATGTCGACAATGCCCTCTTGACCAGCCCCGCGCCAGCCTCGCATGCGTCGCCGCCTAGGCTCGCTCTGCAGACACGTCACGGACTATTGAGAAATCGGTCCATGATCTCGCCGAAAGCTGCCGCCGCCGCGGGTCTCCCGGCTGCATCCTCGGGTGATGCTCGAGTGAGGCCCGGCAACATGAGGACGATCGCTCATTCGGCTCGGCGTTTCGTGCCCATCCACCTTCTCCCACAGGGGAGGCTGGGATGCAGCGCCTTCAAAGTGAGGAACAAATCACCTTCGCCGCGAACCTTTCACATTGTCTCGCCACCACCACCGTCGATGAAGTTTCGGACTCGCGCGGGCCGAATCGGGGATCGGCATCGCAGACCATGCGATCGATCTCGTCCCGACGGTTGCCAAAATTGAAAACGAGGCATAATTGCCCAGACATCCAGCTGCTTCGGAGGCTTGCTATGACTTTTGCTCAATCGGTCGGTGCGTTCTTTCGTCGGCTGAAGTCATTCATCCTGCTTTTCCTGTTGACTCAGTTCCTGGTCAGGCTGGCGCTGTCGCTGGTTTCGGCCAAAGACCTGTCTTTCCATCCGGCCGACTGGCTGGCTCCTTTCTTCACTGGCATCTGGTTCGATATCGTCACGCTGCTTCCAATCCTCGTGGTCTTTCTCCTCTTCCCGCTGCTCCTGCCAGTTTCGTGGGCCGGAAAGCGGTTTGACCGCGCAGTTGGGCTCTCGGGCTTCGCAATCTTCCTGTTTCTGATGGTCGTGCAGGGGGTCAGCGAGTATTTCTTCTGGGACGAATTCACGACGCGCTTCAATTTCATCGCGGTCGACTACCTCGTGTACACGCAGGAAGTGATCCAGAACATCATGGAGAGCTATCCGGTCGTGCCGCTGCTTGCCGGCATCGGCCTGTTGGCGGTCGGCGGGACCTATCTGCTCCGCCGCCAGGTGAAGGCAGGCTTCGCGCCGCATCCGCCGTTCGTGAAGCGGCTGGCGGTCTTTGCGACGATAACGGGAATGGCCGCCGCCGGCGTGTTGGTGACGCCCGATTCGATCACACGGCCGATGCCGAGCGCGATCGCCCGCGAACTCGGGGGCAACGGACTCTATGGTTTGGTTAGCGCCTTCTTCTCGAATGAGATCGATTTCGCGAATTTCTATCGGACCATACCCGAGAAACAGGCGGCCGAACGGACACGCGACCTTTTAGCGGAAGATCACGAGCCGTTCGAAAGCACCGATTTAAACGACATCACGCGTGACATTCGAGCCGAGGGGCCGATGCTGCGCAAGAACGTCATCCTGGTCGGCATGGAAAGCATGAGTGCGGAGTTCATGGGCACATTCGGCAATCCGAAAAGACTGACACCGAACCTTGACCGGCTGGCGTCTGAAGGCCTGCTTTTCACGGAAATGCGGGCGACCGGCACGCGCACCGTGCGCGGGCTTGAAGCGATCGCGCTTTCAGTCCCGCCGACCCCGGGGCAATCGATCCTGCGTCGCCCCGGCAACGACAATCTCTTCACCATTGGCTCTGTGTTCCAGGATTCGGGCTACGATACGCGCTTCCTCTATGGCGGCTACGGCTATTTCGACAACATGAACGCGTTCTTTTCCGGTAATGGCTTCGGTATCGTCGACCGCGCTACGATGGCGGCAGGCAATGTGCATTTCGCCAATGCGTGGGGCGTTGGCGATGAGGATCTCTATGACGAGGTGATCCGCCAAGCCGACGCCTCGGCGAAAGCCGGCAAGAACTTCTTCAGCTTCGTCATGAACACGTCAAACCACCGGCCCTTTACCTATCCAGCTGGCGCCATAGACATCCCATCGCCGGGCGGGCGCGACGGGGCGGTCAAATATTCCGACTACGCGATCGGGGAACTGGTCAAGAAGGCATCGGCGAAACCGTGGTTCAGGGATACCGTTTTTGTCTTTGTCGCCGATCATACGGCGAGCGTCGCAGGCAAGGTGGAGCTCGACATGAACAAATACCACATACCGTGCATCATCTGGTCGCAGGGCTTTGTCGAGCCCCGCCGGATCAACCGGCTGGCGAGCCAGGTGGATATTGCGCCGTCGCTGCTTGCCCTGCTGCAGGCTAGCTATCGCAGCCGCTTTTTCGGCGACGACCTGATCGAAGCGGACGAACCGGAGCGGCCGGTCTACATCTCCAACTACCAGAAGGTGGCCATGATCCTGCATGGCCGCACGACGATCCTCGAGCCCAAGAAGCAAATCGTCCAGATGAAGGGTGAGGAGGTGCAACCTGAAAGGGCCGTCGACCACAACGCGGTCGAAGATACCGTAGCCGTCTATCAATATGCCTCGCACTGGCGCGATATTTCACGCCGCATTCCAAGTGTTCTTGACAACGGCACGCGGGCACTCGGCCGGTCCGGTGTGCATCGCCTGCCAAACCCGAAGCGACGCGCGCCTCCGTCCAGGACCACACCCACCATACCGGTGCCCTAACAAAGCCACCGTGCCACAACGTCTTAGGAATGCCAGGTCTGCTCCGGTGATCGCCAAGAGGTGTGAGGAACTTAACAATCCTTGCAAGACCCTTCGTGGTGGCAACGGCAATGGCCGGAACGGGTCCAGCCTGTCGTGGAAATACGTTGATTTGATAACGTGATTCCCGATCAGCGAGGTGAGTCGGGCTGAAGCGGTTTGTCGGGGGCGAGGATCGCCGGCAAGCGGCACTGCTTCCCGAGTGCCTGGACGATTACGTGACGCAGGACAATCCGGGGTGGCGACGGGTGCATCGTGGATCTGCTACTTTCGCGCGCTCCAGTTTGGGAGACGCAGCACGCGTTGCCCCTGTCGACAAATTGAGCCTCGTGCTGGTGGCGGTGTTCGGAGTGACATTCCTCAAGGAAATCGTTGTCGAACTGGGCAGGGGTTGCCTTGATCGCAACAGGCGCGGTTCTGGTGCGCTACAAAGCTTATTGCTCCGTCTTTAAGATCAGAACAGCCAAAAAAAGGTGGGCAGGTAGCCAGCTACCTGGAAATATTCGATGCCTTCGATGGCTGGAAAGATCGCCAGAAAATAGAGGGCATCGAAGAATGTGCTTCTTAATGCGTTCGTGGAGAACGTGTGCTGATGCTTGTCCTGATGCAGCCACGGCTTGGGCCAGAACCGCGGCGTTCTTGCCACATATGCTTCGAACTCCGAACCAAATTTGTCACGAAGAAACGTCTCTTCCTTTCGGGCAGTCATCCCGAAAACCGCATAGGTGCACCCCCCCAGAGCGGATGCAACGATGAGCGATCCGAACATGAGGCCGATGCCGAATGCTCCGATCGTCGAAAACAGATATAGGGGATTGCGAGTGATCGAGTACGGCCCGCTGACTGCCAACTCGCTGTTCTTCCGCCCCCCGACATAGAGGATGCTCCACAACCTCCCGAGTATGCAGACGAGGATCAGAACAAAACCGATCATCTCGATGACCTCGTGAAGGCTAGATGCTTCATCCCAACCGGGGCGAGAGAATAGCAGCGAGCCAATCGCCGCTATGCTCAAGGCCTGGACGACCAAAAGTCTCTTCCGCTGATTAAATGGTTGCGGGGCAATGGAAGCGGACATCATGGTTCCTTCGACAAAGGCTTTTTCGGGGGCTCGCGCCAAGCAGTGCATCCAATGTCGACCGATCTGTCAGAAATGTGACGCGCTGTCCCTTTTCCTGGCGGCGACTGCTCGGTTTCAATGGCAAGCTCGATAGCCGATTGCGGTAGGCCTGACCCTTGGCAGATCCCTATGTCGGCAGCCCTTTGGAACTTGCCGGAAATTAAGGTCTCGGCGGATAAACCCGCATGGCTTTTGCTGGCAGGAAGACCGATGCGCGGGCGTGGATGGATCAAGGCGTTGCGTCAGGACGAGGCTCGGCAGGTGCGTGCGCGCATTGCGGAACTGGAGCGCGACCTCATAGCGCCCACACCTCAAGGACGCCATCGACGTTTCGAAGCCGGACATGAACTTCGCAATGCGAAGTCCCGCCTGGCGCGTCTCGAGGAATGCATCTCCGGAAATACCGGAGAAACATCGGCGTTAGCGGGAATCTTCGCCGCTCTCAATGCTTGTAGCCGAACATCATCTCTCTGCTGCGGTCAAATCGATCCTCAGAAAATGCGGAAGGGAAGGCGGTCCAGCCAGGGCCGCGAATGGCTGGCCACAGCACCAAGTTCAATCGGCTGTGCAGTCCTGTACAAGGATTCCGAAAGCCACCTGTCGCTCGCGTCCCCTGTGGTTTCACACTGCCCGTCGATAGGTCCAGAGTTGTGCGGGGGGAACATTGCGAACGACGAAATCATAGTGAGAAACGATGTAACGGTCGGGCATTTTGAGCACCGGTGACAGAAGACCGTAGGTGATTTGGATCACAGGTCGCCCGGCGGGGACTCGTGCAAGCAAATCCTCGAGCAGTGTGAGGCGCTGTTGCATCGGAAAGCTCAACATCGGCACTGCGCTTATGACACAATCGAACTTTTCCCGGCGCTCCCCCAGAATTTCTTCCAAGGCAAACGCATTGCCCAAGCGGAAATCCACTCCCGGAAAGCGTCGCACCAGGCCATCATAAAAATCCTTGGAATATTCGACCGAAGTCACCCGATGCGGTTGGATGCCTCTTTCCAGGATGGCCCTGGTGATGACACCCGTCCCGGCACCAAGCTCCAAAACCGGCAATTCAGAATGCGGGTTGACCACACTAGCCATGCGGCGCGCCGCGTGGATCGACGTGGGCATGAGTGCGCCCACGCCTTTCTTATCCTTCTGCCAACATTTGAAGAATTGCACTTCTTCCTCAAGTTTCTTGCCAAGTCGCTCTTTCAATCGAAAGACCATATCCGCTCCCTTCTCCCGATCCGCGTCGGAGCGACTTTTTCTCGAAGTTTCGCTATATAAACAAGCCTGATTCACAGGGATGATTGCCGCGCCGGAGGCGCGAAACGCCCGCGCCGGCTGGCACGCCCTTGTCCACCAGGATCACGTTTTTCTCGCTCAGATGCGCGCCAGTTCTTCCTGTATCGGTCATGGCTCGCGAGCCCCTCTCGGCTCATCGAGCAGCCGTATCTCCGGCTGCACCATCAGCGCCCGCGGGACGCACACAGGTTCTCATCTGCTGCGCGTTTCGCCAGGCGCACAGCAGACAGCGAGGCCGCTACGGCCGCAAAAAACCCGCGACGGCGGCTCGATTCCGGGACCGGTGCGCCATTTTTGGCAGGTGATCTGTGCAAGTGCGTCGCTTGGATCACCCCAGCTATCTCGTGGCCGCCCCATTGCCAAACGTCCTCTTTTCAGCCGGCCGAGCCTCCCAATCGCCGGACCAATGATGACGATCCCCTCTGAATTTTTTGAAGAGCCTGACGGTCTGCGCCGTCTTACCGTTGTTCCGGCTTTGCCATAGCCTTCTCTGCCGCGCAGGCGGCAAAGTGCTATGAATACCGTGTAATGGCCTTGGAAAATACGACGGCTGGACCACAATAATGAGGTTTAGGCTGAAGACTTTTCAGAGAAACCCCCAAAAAGGAAACAGCAGCTCTTCCGGTCCTTACGAGCCCGGCCGTTCCTATCGGCCGGTAATCATCGCAGGCCATAGTGCCTGTCCTTCCACGACCGGAGCCGAAGCGATTTTTCTGCTAGCAGCTTCACGCTGGGTCCTGTTCCAAGCTGAACTCGCTGGCAGGGCGCATAGGGCATCAGGAACCGCTTTTGGCGACGACGTGAGTTGGCGCCGGTCAGAAACACGACCTGCTCTGCAGCGCCCTAAGCCGCCTGTTGTTGGGCGGCGCGTGCTCCGAATGAGCATTCGAGGCGAACAGCGTTTCCTTTGAGTGGCAAATGAATGCTTCCTCCCGTCGATGGAGGACCGGATATGATGTGCAGCTCGGCTGAGTGCCCGCAACCGCGAAGCAGGTATATGGGAGAAATTGCCGTCATCCCATGTGATGGCTAGGGATCGGCGTTCTGCGTTGATTCTGATGTTCAAAGGTATCATGGCGTTTCCTGATCGTGCGGCGCCATTGTAGGAGCCCGTCCTGGTTCGACACGCAATAAATTGCCTGCTGCTGCCGTAGCCAAAAAGAGCGTCCTTGTCTCCCGGGGGCGGGGGGACGCTAAGGCCTCGCACGATTGTTTGAGGATCTCGGAGAGGGCCATTTCGGCGCCTGGCCGCACGGTCATCGCGGACTCGGGGCGGGCCGTTGGAAGCCTCGCTGCGGGAGGTCTCAATTGACAGCCAGCAGGACCGCCTCGCCATCTACCAGTTCCTGCAGGTCACCTATAAGCATCGGCGTCGAACCGTCAGCGCGCCATCAGTCTGGCGTGTGCATGTGGCTTCGGCAGCCTCAGTGCCATCGCCAAGGAGATACGCTTTGCCGAGATGATGATCAGAAAGCGGCTAAGCCCCGAAGTGGAAGCGCTCGCCGACACCGGGATCAGCCTGAAATCCTTGATGGCTTGAGGCAAAGGCACTTTCGCCGACGCAGCCCGTGTGCATTCGCATGTCCGATCTCCAGCAATCCGCCATGCGTCCGCGCTACAGAAATGCGTGCACGATCATCGAAGTTAGGATTGCGTTCAGTCCCATCGCAATTCCCGCAAACAGCCCAGCCACGGGGCTCACGGAATAAGCGCGGGCCGTCCCGATCCCATGGGAAGCCAGGCCCACCGCGAACCCCCTGCAGTGAAATCCTTCACGCGCATAGCATTCATGAGCGGCGCTACAATCACGGCGCCGCAGATTCCGGTGAGGACGACGACAGCGGCGGTCAGGGCAGGATTTCCTCCGAGGCCGGAGGAAACTGCCATTGCAATGGCGGCGGTAGTGGACTTCGGCGCAAGCGATGCGGTGTTCAGCAAGCCCCAACGCGCGGCAGAGGAACACGATCCAACCGCAGTTGCGCTTCCGACAAAAAGTGCGACGGATATCGAAAGAGGTTTGTCTTTACCAAGGAGAGCCTCTCATAGAGCGGAATTCCCAACGCGACCTTGGCAGGACCCAGCAGGAAGTTTATGAACTGGGACCCCTTCGAAGTATCTGCGGTAGTCCACCTTTGCGATGAGCAGGACGAGAACGATCGCGCTGACCGACACCAAGGTCGGATTCAGCAATGGATTGTCGAGAGAGAGTTTCGACAGGCCAACAGCGGCGATCCAGACCGTCAAGGTTGCCGTAAGCCACAAAAGCGGCGACGCGGCGAGGTAGACCCATAGCCCCTCACCCATTGGCACCGCCTCCGACGAGGCGCTTGGCTACGACGAATGCCAGCGCTGTCGTCAACAGCGTAAGCACTGTCGAGCCAAGCACGACTGCGAGTATCGCACCTCCCTGGCCCCGGATCAGATCAATGTGTTGCACGACTCCGACGCCTGCCGGCACGAACAGAATGCCCAGGTTTCCCAGGATCACCGTGGAGACGGAAGCGACCTGACCGCGGATATTGTTGAGGACTCCGAACCTTCTCGCGATTGAAAAGACCGTCGCGATAAGAGCCATCCCAAGGACTGGGCCGGGAACAGATAGCTGCCCTCTGGATCAAGCGTTTCCATTCCAGCGAATTTGCCCTCCGCCAAGCCCGACCTTGTGGGCCAAGATGCTGCCAAATGCCGCGTTACAAAACTACGACAGCGTGTTCTCGAAAACCAGTCCCAAGTTCCACCACTGCCATGGTGCAACACCGTAGCCAACGCCCAACTCTTAATGACGAGCAGAGGCCGCAAGGCGGCCGTTGCCGCAGCGCAGAAAAATAGGTTCGGCGGTCGCCCGATGCGCCGCCACGCCGCGGCGATGCGTTCTTTGGTGCGCTGTGATAACGATAGGCGCTATTGCACGGTCATTCCTGCATAACGGTGCGTTGCAGCCCCGAGCCGGGTTCTTTGCGATTTCCCTGGCCTTTCAACGGAGCGGCATCGCCGACCTCAGCTGGAACGCGTGCGTCGTCATAGAGATCGGCAAGCGTCAGTTTGCTACGGGCAAGAATGTAATCCTCCGGTTTTGGAATCTTTGGGCCGGCATAGCCGACAGGCGCCGCTGGCAGGCCTGCTACTTGCACGACAAGACCGTCTTCCTGAAGTTGCCATTTGGCGGCGTCTATCATCTCCAATAAGGATAAGGACGTGCCATCAGAGTTGATGAATCTTGTTCCGGCGCGAACGAAGCCATCTTCCATTGCTACATCGACCAGCTTGCCTGTCGCCTTCAGTGTCAGTTTGCGCATCAGGTCAATCTTGACGAAAGCGTCACCGCGCGAACCAACCTCGCAGTTGGTCGCCGCGCGAATGAGTCGTCCATCTTTGTCGACAATTGCGCCATCGTCACAAATTATATCCATAATCGGCCGGAAGCGGCCGGCATATTTGCCGTCACCACAAAGAATGCCGGAGATGGTTTCGGAGACGATGCGACGGGATTCGACATGGAAGCCCCGCCGACTGGATTTCCAAGATCTGGTTGTCGAACCGTCTGGCCGATGGTCGAGACGCGGGCATAGGCTTTGCGATCTGCAAAGTGAGATTGCTTCTGATAAGGAAACGGTATTCGTAGGCGGGCGCCACTCCGCTGCTACAACCCCGTCGTTACTTGCGTGATGCCGAAATACATTCGAGTGGCCATGATGTTTGCGCCAGACCCTTATTAATCACTGCAGAGTGCTTCCAGCCCGGAATAGAGCTCCAGCGCTTCCGGGTTGGCCAGCGCCTCCTTGGTCTTCACCGACCGGCCGTGGACGACTTCGCGCACGGCGAGCTCGACGATCTTGCCGGACTTGGTGCGCGGAATGTCGGCGACCTGGATCACTTTGGCCGGTACATGACGCGGTGACGCACCGATACGGATCTTGGTCTTGATCTTGTTTGCGAGATCGGCGTCGAGCGTCAGGCCCGGTTCCAAACGGACGAAGAGGATAACCCGGACGTCGTCGTCCCAGTCCTGGCCGATGCAGATGGCCTCGGCGACTTCATCGAGCTGTTCGACCTGGTTGTAGATCTCGGCGGTACCGATGCGCACGCCGCCGGGATTGAGGGTCGCATCCGAGCGGCCGTGGATGATCAGGCCGCCGTGTTCGGTCCATTCGGCGAAATCGCCCTGGCACCAGATATTGTCGAAGCGCTCGAAATAAGCCGCGCGGTATTTGGCGCCATCAGGGTCGTTCCAGAAACCCACTGGCATGGAGGGGAAGGCTTTGGTGCAGACCAGTTCGCCCTTCTCGCCACGGACCGGTTTGCCTTCATCGTCCCAGATGTCGACTGCGAGGCCGAGGCCCGGCCCCTGGATCTCGCCCTTCCAGACCGGCTTGATCGGATTGCCGAGCACGAAGCAGGAGACGATGTCGGTGCCGCCCGAGATGGAGGCGAGCTGGACGTCCGGCTTGATGCCTTCATAGACGAATGAAAAACCTTCCGGCGAAAGCGGCGAGCCGGTGGAGGTGATCAGGCGCAAGTCGGAGAGATGGTGTGTCTTGAGCGGCTCGATGCCGCCCTTGCGCACCGCATCGATGTATTTGGCCGAGGTGCCGAAGACGGCGAAGCGTTCCTCGGCTGCATAGTCCCACAGGATATTGCCCGAGGGCGCGAAGGGCGAGCCGTCGAACAGGCAGAGCGTGGCGCCGCTCGCCAGACCCGAGGCCAGCCAATTCCACATCATCCAGCCGCAGGTCGTGAAGTAGAAGAGGCGATCACCAGCGCCGACGCCGGAATGGAAGCGGTGTTCCTTCAGGTGTTGCAGCAGCGTGCCGCCGGCAGAATGAATGATGCATTTCGGCACTCCGGTCGTGCCCGAGGAGAACAGGATATAAAGCGGGTGGGCGAACGGCAGCGGCTCGTATTCCACGGGCCTCGCGGTGAAGGGGATGGTCGCGGCATCCATCGTGCGGCCATCGGCGAGCGATGCGGCCAGCGATTCGGCGTCGCCGGCGTAACCCACGACCATGACGGGGCAGCCGAGCTTGGGCGCGACGTTCCGGATCTTGTCGGAGACGTCCTGCAGCTTGCCGTTGTACCAGTAGGCATCGCAGGTGATGAATAGCCCCGGCTCGATCTGGCCGAAGCGGTCGAGCACGCCCTGCTCGCCGAAATCGGGCGAGCAGGACGACCAGATGGCACCAATCGAGGCGGTGGCCAGCATGCAGGCGATTGTCTCCGGCATGTTCGGCATCATGGCCGAGATACGGTCGCCCTTGCCTATGCCCATCGCGCGGAAGGCTTGCTGTAGCTTGGATACGGTGGAATGGAGCTGATCCCAGCTCCAGCGATAGCTCATCTTGTCCTCACCACGGAAGATCAGCGCGTCTTGGGAACCGCGCTTGATCAGGAGGTTTTCAGCGAAGTTCAGGCTGGCGTCGGGGAAGAAGCGAGCCTGGAGCATAACATCGCCGTTGATGAGATCGCGTGGCCCGGGCTGTCCAATCACGCCGCAATAATCCCAGACGGCAGACCAGAAAGTGCCGCGTTCATCGATTGACCATTGATGAAACGCATCATGGTCGGGTAGATCAGCCTTGTAGGTACAGGTGCAGAATTCGCGAAACCTCGTGATTGCGCTCGTGCGAATCTCGTCTGTGCTGGGCTGAAATAAGGGTGAGTCGATCATCGACAAGTTCCTTTGAACCAAATGTTATGCGGCCGCGGTGTAGATAACAGGCCGATGCGTCGCAGGAGCCCAACACCACCAGATTTGGCCTTAGTGCCACTAGGTGCCTTCTCGGCGTTTAACCGAACAAATTAACGCCCGCGTCCCGACAACACGCGAGCGCCTTGATCGCCAACCCGCCAGGATGAACAGAGGTTAGTTGCGCCGCGATAAGCGCGCAGCGCGGCCTCGACACACGTCCTGCATCTCGGGACAACTAGCCTAAGTAGGACGCGATGACGGCAGGATCGTCCCTTATCTCTGCTGCTCGTCCGGACAGTGCAACGCGCCCCTGCTCAACGACGTAGGCATGTTGTGCATACTCAAGCGCAAGCATGGCGTTCTGTTCGACGATCAGCACACCGATCCCGCTTTCGCGCGAATAGTCGCTGATGGCCGAGATGAGCTGCTCTTCGACCATAGGGGCGAGGCCAATGGACGGTTCGTCAAGCAACAGCATCTTCGGTTGCGCCATCAGTGCCCGGCCAAAAGCAAGCATCTGTTGTTCACCGCCGCTCATTCGACCTGCTTGTTGTTTTTGACGGTTGGCGAGCACCGGAAAGAGCTCGAAAATTCGCTCCAGCGTCTTGCGCCGCCTTGTGGGATCAGGCCGAACGGTTGCGCCGAGCAAAAGGTTCTCTAGGACCGACAGTTTCGGAAAAAGCTCACGTCCCTCTGGCACAAGAGAGATGCCCTTGCGCACGATGTCATCTGGTGCAAGCCCATTGAGCTTTGCACCGTCCAATCGGATTTCGCCGGAGGCGAGTTTGGCGAGACCGCAGATAGCATTCATCAGGGTCGTCTTTCCCGCGCCGTTGCTGCCGACGACCGCGGTCACTTGCTCAGTGCTGGCCGTAAAGCTCATCCCATTGAGCGCGCGGACGCCACCATATTCAAGTACCAGATCTTTCGCCTCAAGCATCACTATTCCTCTTCCGACCAAGATACGCCTTAATCACTTCAGGATGACGTCCGATTTCCTCAGGCGTTCCTTCCGCAATGACGCGGCCAAAATTCAAAACGGTGATCCTGTCACACAGACGCATCACCGATTTCATGTCGTGCTCAACGAGCAAAATCGAGATTCCATCTGCTCGCAGTTGTTCAACCCGTGTCGAGACCTCTGCCTTTTCGGTTGCATGCAGCCCTGCCAACGGTTCGTCCAGGAGCAGTATTCGAGGGCGGGTCGCCAGCGCGGTTGCGATGCTTAGTACGCGCCTCAAACCACCTGGAAGGTTCCCAGCAGGCTCATTGGCGCGTGATGCAAGCCCCATCCGCTCCAGTGCCTCGAACGCAGCAATATTGATCTTCGCGGTCTCTCCGGTCGGTATCCATCTCTTAGGGTTCCACGCTGACCCCTGTGCAGCTCGGACGCCGAGCGCCACGGCTTCAAGCAGGGTTCCTGAAGTGTAGACCCTCGTAAGCTGAAATGTTCGAACCAGGCCCAGCCTGGCAATACGATGCGAGGGGAACCCTTCGACGCGAACACCATCCAGGCTGACGTCACCGGCAGAAGGTTTCAAGCTTCCGCTTATTAAATTCATCGTCGTCGACTTGCCCGAGCCATTCGGCCCGATAAGGCCGCGGATTTCGCTCCGTCCGAGCTTGAGCGACACTCCATCTACCGCTTTCAAGCTGCCGAAGATCTTGCTTAAATTATTGATCTCAAGCATTTTTAGTCCTCCAGACCATGCGGCGGCCACGTGCCCATTGTCCGAAGAGTATTGCGATGACGACAAATACGCCCCAGATCATCGGGACGAATTCAGGGACAAATCTGAAGATTTCTTCGATCAGCGTAAGAAACAGCAGTCCGAGAATTGGACCGGAAAAACGGGTCGTGCCACCGATCACACAGGCCGCGACGACCTTGAACATCAGCATCGCATTTATATCCGATGGCGAGACGATGCCGTTGTAAGTGGCGAACAAACCGCCCGATATTCCGGCGCCGAATGAGCCAAGTATGAACGCCAAGGCGCGCAACGCCCAGGCATCGATCCCGATCGACGACGATAGTGCCTCGTCCTCGCCGACAGCCTTGATCTTCAAGCCGGCATCGGAGGCATCCAGTGACGCGTAGAAGATGCCCAACAAGACCAGCACAGCGGCCACCAGGCATAGGAACTCCAGCGTCGACGACGGATTAGGCAGGATTTCAGGCCGCTCGATAAAGGCGATGCCCGATGTGCCGCCAGTGATTTCCCGGAACTGAATGAAGCATTGGCGCAGTGCCTCTCCCGCCGCAAAGGTAGACAGGAAGAAGTAATATTGGCGGGTCCGAAGCACGGGGTAGGACAGCAGCCCTGCAAATAGCGCCGCGAACAATCCTCCTGCGACTATTGCCACCAGCACCGGCAGGTCGAATGGCGGCTTCGAAAGGATTGCAACGGAGTAGCCGCCGATCCCCATGATGGCGATATGAGCGAACGACCAACCTCCCATTGTCGTGATGGTGCGATACGACAGAACCAGGATGGAAGTCATGCCGAAAAGCACGAGGACACCAAGCATATAGTTACTGCCGACGAAGCCCCCGACGACAAGCGCGGCGCCCAGTGCGCACACGGTCATTAAATCGCGTCGGAACGCACTCATTATTCCTTCTCCCCGAACAGGCCAGATGGCTTAACACTCAGGACGAACAGCATGACGGCCGCACTCGTGAGAGCGAGAAAACGTCCGGCACCGAACTGAGACATGAGGGTATCGAGGACACCGAAAATAGCAGCGGCAGCAACCGCGCCCCAGATGTTGCCAATACCGCCAACGATGATGATGATGAACGCCTTCCATAGCGCACCCGCCCCCATGAAGGGAGAGATCTGGCTGATGGGACCCATGGCCGCACCGCATATGCCCGCGATCGATGATCCGAGGATGAGGGTAAGTCGGCCCACCTTCTCGGTTCGTATACCTTGCAAGAGGGCGCCACGCGGATTTTGAGCCACAGCGCGAATGCGCCGGCCTGCCTCGGACCTCATGAGGAATACCCACAGACCGGCTGCTAGCACGGCGGCCGCCCCAATGACGACGAGTCTCGATGCCGGAAGAATGGCGCCGCCGAAGTTCACGACGCCTCGCATCGGCGGGGCGATCGAAAGACCAACGGGCCCAAAGATTTGAACGACAATCGTCTGAATGACATACGACAACGCAAGCGTTGATATGAAAATCGCCAAGGGCTTGTCGCCGAGTGGCACGACCATGGTTCTGTGTAGCACCAGGCCGAGCAGCCCGGTCACCGCCGCCGCAACGATTGCACCGACGGCCCATGCGACTGGACCACCCACCTGGGGTGAGAGAGTCGAAATACAGAGATATGTTGCGTATGCGCCGATCATGAAGAATTCGCCATGGGCGAAATTAATGATTCGCATCACGCCGAAAACCAATGCCAGACCGAGGGCGAAGCAAAGGTAAAAGGACGTGAGCGATAGGCAATTCAGTAAGCTTTGCATCGGGTCAATCACCTGAGAGAGGTCGGAGTAGCCGCGGCACGTCCGCGGCCACCTATGCCGATAAGCCTCACTTTGCCGAGACTTGACCGCCTTCAGAGAGTGCTAGCAGCGCTGCGTCTTTGTGAGCGTTCCACCAGGCAGCAACATCAACGACGGCGGTAACCTTTACACCACCCTTGTCGTCCGTCACGTAGACCGGGAGTGGAGTCATCAGCCAGTTGTTGGCACCGAAGATTTCCGATCCACCCCAGCGCGAAGGTCCGAAAAGCGGCTGATCCACGGTATCGCTTGCGAAAAGCGCGTCGCGCACGCCTGCGCCGGTGGGATCAGAGGACTTCTGAATCCCCGCCTCGATGGTTGTCATCGCTGCGTAGGCGACCGACGCGAGCGCCGACCATTCCTTCTCGCCGAACTTCTCGACGTAGGTCTTATAGAACGCCGACACGCGCGGGCTGAAGTTCGGCTCGGAAGCATCGACGACATAAGCGCTGAAGATCCGGCCAGCTACTTCTGCAGCCGGGACACGTTCCGTTACCAGGCCCATGGTCCAGCCTTCGCTGCCGTAGAGACCCTTGTAGCCCAACTGCTCCATCGCCTCGACGAACAGGGCCTGCTGTCCAGGTGTGAAGCCCAGCTCGACGATAAGGTCGGGATTGGATGCCATTACCGGCGTGGCCAGGCCGAGCATATCCGACGTTGATGCCGGATCGTAGGGCTGCGAGTAAACGATCTCGACGCGATCCAGGTAGGGAGCCAGGCCTGCCTTGTAATAAGCAAGCGCCGCCTGGCCGAAAGAGTGGTCTGCCGTTACGATTGCGACACGCTTGATCTCCGGCCGGCTCTCCAGGAGATGGCTGACAAGGAACATGTATGACGCCGGTGAGCCGGTGACCGAACCGATGAGGAACGGGTACTTCGGGCCGAGATAGCCGGCACCATAGCTTGTTGTCAGAACCTTGTTTTCGGTAGTGATCTCGGCGACCGCCTGGCGTGAAGCAGGTGTAAAGGTCTGGAGAATGAAGCTCACCTTGTCATCAAGAATTGCACGGCGGAAAGCGTTCAGCTCATCACCGGCTGTGTAGCAATTGTTGTCGTAGCCAGTTACCTCGATCTTATGCTTCTTGCCCGTTGCGTCGGCGATACCGCCGTTCGCGTTGAATTCTTCGGCCCAAAGCTGAACACCGCGAGTAATCGGAACGCCCCATTGAGCGCACTCGCCTGCCTGTGGCTGGACCACTCCAACTTTGATCGTATCTTCGGCGGCCGCTGAAGTTCCTAGAGCACCGGCAAGTGCGCCGGCGATCAGCAGACTTGTAAGCACGTTCATTTCACTTCTCCCTGTGTTGAAGTTCCCCTATGTTTCTACCGGAGTATTTCGGTGTTACCGCACACACCCAATGACTGCCCCGAGATTGATCTGCCTGCATCGGACGCGACGAAAACCGCCAGATCCGCAATTTCCTCAGGTTCGATCATTCGACCCAGTGATATTGTCGCGACTTCCTCGGCCTCGATTTCAGCGAGCGGGCGTCCTGTAAGTTCTGCCCGGGCGGACATCACTCGCTCCATGCGCGGCCCACGGACGGACCCGGGAAGGATTGCGTTCACGCGGATGCCGAACTGGCCGACCTCCATCGCGAGCGATTGGGTAAGGCCGATCACGGCCCATTTGGCCGCCGCGTATGGCGTCCTCATCGGCATGCCGAGTCGTCCGGCCGCTGAGGACATGTTGAGGATAACCCCCGACCGCTGCGTCTTCATCCCGGCCATCACACCGCGAATGAACAAGAACTGGGCGGTGAGATTGACATCGACCGTTCGCGCCCACTCCTCGGGCGAGACGTCCTCGATCGCAAGCGTCGGACCGGCAATGCCGGCATTGTTGAAGAGGATGTCCACTCCGCCACCCAATCCCGCGAGCATCGCCTGGAGAGCGGCTGGAACGCTGGCGGGGTCAGCCACATCGCATACGACTGCAGTGGCTTCGGGATATTCCGAGGAGAACGAGCTTACCGAAGCGGGATCAATGTCACAGACTGCGACCCGCGCACCGGCTTCAATCATTTTCTTCGCGACGACCCTACCGATACCGCTGGCACCGGCAGTGATGATTGCGCGCTTGCCAGAAAGAGGGCTCATGCTGCTGCTCCCAATCCAAGGCGATCGCGGGTCGCGGCGGATGACATAATCCGCACACCCATGCGTTCGACGATTTCGTGCGCGCGCTGCACAAGCGCGACGTTCGTCGCCGGAACAGCCCGTTCGAGCCAGATATTGTCTTCGAGACCGACACGCACGTTCCCACCAAGCAGAACAGCCTGGGCGACCATCGGCATCTGCATGCGGCCAACGCCGAATGCGGACCACACAACGTCGGCGCCGCGGGCTGCATCCGCCATGGCCTTGATTGCCGTCGTGGTGGCCGGAGCGCCCCAATTCACGCCTAGGCAAAATTGGATCATTGCAGGGCCGGCGAACACGCCTTCGCCGATGAGCTTCATGACAAAGTCAAGGTGGCCGAGATCGAATACCTCGAGCTCGGGCTTCACACCGTAACCCCGGATCAAAGCCGCACCTTCGCGAATTTGCTCGGGCGTGGAAATGTAGACCAGATTGCCTTCACCGACGTTGTATGAGCCGCAGTCAAGCGTGCAGACGTCGGGTCGCAGCGCCTCGACGTGGAGGAGCCGGGTCTTCTGGTTGACGAGATCTGTGCCAGCGACGGCCTTGGTCGGATACTCGGCGTCGAGAACGAGGTCGCCGCCCATGCCCGCCGTCATGTTGACGATGATGTCCTTGTTGCGGTTACGAACGCGCTCAAGCACTTCTGCATAAAGTTTGACATCGCGACTTCCGTCCGTCGTCTCCGGATCGCGAACATGGACATGGACGATCGCGGCACCGGCTTCGGCGACGGCCAGAACGTCGGCGGCGATCTGTTCAGGCGTCACGGGGACATGCGGGTTCTTCTTGGGGCCTGCTCCGGCGCCGGTCACGGCACAGGTGATAAAGATTTCGTTGTTCATGCTTGTTGTCTCAGCTTGGACGTTTCGTCTGAAAGAATTTCAAGAGTTTTGGGGTCGATCGCCACGCCGTAATCCCGGCGTGCGGCTTCCGCCGAAATGTAGCCGTCGATCACGTCTTCGCGGACACGCTCAGGATTACGGGAGCGCGCAACGCCCCAGCCGCCGCCACCTGTGGACAGGAATTCGAATGCTTCGTTCGGCCCGAATTTGTGGGATGACAGAAGCGGAGAGCGCCAGGTGCCATCCGGCCTCGGGCCACCGATGATCTCGCGGCGCCCATCGCCATATTCCTGCACCAGCACCTGAACGGGACTCATGCTGCCGCCGTTTACGCCGGGGCTTCCCTCGATGGTTCTGGATGTCTCGATCGAAAGCTCGCCGCCATTGAGAAAGCGGAACTTGAACCGCGCGCCCAGACCGCCCCGGTTTTCGCCCGGGCCGCCTGAATCCTGGCGAAGGTCGAAGGCTTCGACGACGACCGGGTAGAGCAGTTCGGCCGCTTCCGCTGGCATGTTGGTGCAGTTGCCCAACGGATCCAGCGTCACGTTCAGCCCATCATTGTATGGCGTTCCGCCCCAGCCGCCCGCCGGGATGTCCGAGAAGACATCAATGCGCCCGCCGGCACCGCGAACCGCAGCAACGAACCAGTTTGCATCGGCGCATGTAGGAGAGATCGCAAGATCGGGGATGGCCTTTGCCACGGCCTGCCAGATCGCGCTCTGTACTTTTCCGGACGTTACGGTGGTGCAGCCGACGACAGGAGCGGGCCAGCGCGCATTAAGCCAGCAGTCATCCGGAAGGCTCAATGTGATTGGCGCAAACATGCCTGCATTCGGCGGCGCGTCGGGCGCCAGGAAGAACTGCAGAGCGGTGTATACGGCGGCGGTCGTGTTCGCGAAGGGCGAATTGATCGCGCCGGCAACCTGGGGATCGCTTCCCGCGAAATCCACGTGCAGGTTTGAGCCCGAGACGGTCAGCTTGACCCGCGCCCAGACCTTGGCATCGGTGATGCCATCGGAATCCGCGTAGTCGGCGCCTTCGTAGACACCATCCGGTATCTTTTCGATTTCTGCGCGAACGATCCGTTCGGTGTAGCGGATCATGTCGTCCATTCCCTGGAGCAGGGTCGCGCGGCCGTATTTGCGCGCGGTAGCCTGGAGTTCATCCTCGGCAGCCAGCAGAGCGCCCATATGGGCTTGCAGGTCGCCGCGGATGTAATGCGGCGTGCGCGTGTTTCGCAGCAGGATTTCGAGAAGGTCCGGATCGACCTCATAGTTGCGATAGAGCTTCAGTGGGGGAAGCCGAAGCCCTTCACCGGCGACGTGCGTTCCAAAGCCCTGGCCACCGGGGCCGCCACCCCCAAGATCCATCCAGTGACCGCGGCTTACCGCGAAACCGATAAGCATGTCTTCATGGAAGACAGGCATGGTCAGCGTCACATCGTTGATGTGGGTGCCGCCGTCATAGGGGTCATTCAGCACCACCACATCACCCGGCCGAAGCGTCTCGATGCCGAACTTCCGCGCCACGGCCTGGACGCTGAAATGCATCGCCGCCAGATGAACGGGGCAGTTTGCAGTCTGACCGACCAGACGCAGCGCGGGGTCATAGATCGCGTTCGAAAAGTCGAGATTTTCCGAAAGGATCGGCGAGAAGGATGACTTCTGCAGAATCACCGTCATGCGGCGGCAAACATGCTCGAACGTGTTGCGAAGCACTTCGAACGTGATTGGGTCGATTGAGGTAACCATTATGACCTCTCCAAGATGCAGTTGCGGGCGGAGTCAAAGCGTGCCACCCAACCCGGTGGAATGACGATGCTGGTGTGCGGATCTTCAATGAGAGCGGGGCCGCTGACCTCGACCGCGCCGGCGGCGTCGTGAACCGGGCTGTCGGTCCAGCCGCCAAACCAGACCTTGCGTTCAGCCTGACGTGGCGAGCCGATCGCGGAACTCGTACTAGATTGCAGAATGCCAGCGGGTGATGGCGCTTCCGCCGTGACTGCCAGTGCGACAATCTCCACGGGGAAATCGTCCGACCGGACACCGAACTCTCTCTTGTGCGCACCGTGGAAGGCCTCAGCCAGGCGATCGAGGTCGCGTCGCTCGATAGCACCCCGGTCCTGCACGACGTCCACTTCGAAAGTCTGACCCGCATACCGCATGCGCATCACGAAGCTAACCTGCACGCCGTCTGCGCTGGCGCCCTGCCCAAGAAGGGCTTCGACGGCTGCATCACCCAGGTTCTTCAAGCGGAGGCCGATTTCGTCGAGCTCCTTGGCGACGAGCGGGGCGTAGTAGAAAACTTCTTCGTCGTGCTTGATTGCCAGTCGCAGCGCTCCATAAGCAGAGGCAACACCGGAGTATCTGGGGACGATGACCGTCGGCGTGCCGAGCGCCTCGGCGACTGCGCACGCGTGCAGCGGTCCTGCTCCGCCAAAACTCGCAAGCGCGAAATCGCGAGGGTCTCGGCCGCGAGATGCAAGGACAAGCTTGACGGCTTGTGCCATAGCCTCGGTCGCGATCCGCAGCATGCCTTCGGCACATTCCTCGATGCTAAGTTTCAACTGAGACGAAACGGTCTCTACGGCTGCGCGAGCCGCTGCGACGTCCAGTTTAAATTTACCCGAAAGATCCGGGCTAATCCTGCCGAGCACCAGATTTGCATCCGTGATCGTCGGCCGCGTTCCACCTCGCCCATAGCAGGCAGGCCCGGGAACCGAACTTGCGGACATGGGGCCGACGCGGAGTGAGCCACCGCTGTCGATCCAGCCGATCGAACCCCCGCCGGCGCCGATTGAACGGATGTCGAGCATCGGCACTGCGACCGGAATGTCGAACTCAATTTCATATTCGCGGGTGATGAGGCCCTCACCATCCTCGACGATGGATGCGTCGAAGCTTGTTCCGCCCATATCGGTGTGAATGATGTTTACCGAGCTGGCCGTACGTGCGATTTCGGACGCATATCCGACGCCGCCTGCAGGCCCCGACTCCACCAGTTCCTCGACACGGAGACGCGCCTGGTTGACGGACATCATCCCGCCATTGCTTTTCAGGATCATGAGATTGCCGGTAAACTCCGCTTCACGGAGCCGGGCCTCAAGACGCTCAAAATAGTCGGCCATCACCGGCAGGATCGTGGCTCTCACTGAAGCCAACGTGAAGCGCGTGTGCTCTCGGAACACCGGCTTGACATCCGCCGAAGGAATTGCCCGCACGCCGGGCAATGCGGCTGTGATGATTTCGGCGACCTTGCGCTCATTTGCCGGGTTCGCGTAGGAGTTGATCAGGCAGATAGCCACGGATTGGATGCCGGCTGCAGCGATGGCCTCGATAATGGGCTGAAGCTCTGCAGCATCAATCTCCTTCTCAACCTTCCCGAACGCAGTGGTTCTTTCGTTGATCGTGTAGCGATGCCGACGACGGATCAGGGGCTTAGGCTTGGTTTGATAGGGCCGATAAAGATGTTCGCGGTGCATTCGGCCGATTTCGAGCACGTCGCGAAAGCCCTCCGTGGTGATCATCGCAGCATCCGGGAAGGTGCGCTCGATCAGTGCGTTGGTCGCCGTCGTGGTGCCGTGGACAAGCAGCTCAATCTGGTTCGGTGCGATGCTGGCGTTTGCAATGACGTTCAAGACGCCACGCGACCTTTCCTCAGGGGTCGTCAGAACTTTACCGGTTCGCTCTTCGCCGGTCGCACTGTTGACCGCGAAGAGGTCCGTGAAAGTTCCTCCCACATCGATACCAACCTTCCACATACCAGTTACCCTTTTATTGATCGTTGATCAAAGAATTGCCGGCAAAACAGATTTGTGTCAACCCCTATGTCGACGCGATATCCACCACACAGAGCCTAACCATTTTTGATCGTTGATCAAATAAATTATTTTCGCTATGCTCACATCCGTGTCAGGCAGATCGGGAGTGAAAATGCCAGCGACCAAATTTCCCGTGCTTCGGCCGCGGCCAAGAAACTCAGATTTGGAACATGTTTATGCGGAGCTAACTCGTTCAATCATGATGGCCGAGTTTGCACCTGGTCAGAAGTTGAAGCTCGACGACTTGGCCACCGCATTCGGCACAAGTCATATGCCGGTTCGAGAGGCGCTCAATAGACTTGTCATGGCTCGCGCGCTGCAGTCCGAAACGAGGCGAACTCCCTTCATTCCCGAAGCCAGCGTTGGGCGCCTTCGCAATCTACTTACCCTTCGAACAGATCTTGAAGGCAAGGCGGTGGCGATGACGGTCGAACGCGGCGAGAACGGGCTTGCCGATCAGCTGGCCCAAATAAATGCCCGGATGGATATTGAAGCGGAGCGTGGCGCACTAGGAACGCGGACGTATTTACAACTAAATCACAAGTTTCATTTTTCGCTGTATGAACGATGCGGAAATCCTGAACTTGTGAATCTTATTGAATTGCTTTGGATGCGTTATGGGCCGTTGTTGAGCCTGTTGAAGGCGACTCCAATGTCGTTTTCAGGGCATCGGCATCACGCAGACATAATTGCCGCCGTGAGATCGGGCGACAGCACTACAGCTGTTCAGAGCCTGGTCGCCGACCTGCAGGAAGCTGGAGACGCTATCGCGACAGCTTTGTCTACAAAAATACACAAAGCGCACAGCTCTAGCTCGAGCGCACCATGACACTGGAACCGCAATTCCTGGGCTGCGCATTGATTCCAAATGGACGAAACGAAGATGGCAGAATTGGAAAACGACCCGCGCGTTGCGAGGGCGGTGCTTGGTGGTGAATGATATGGATCAAAGCTGGTAGCGAGCGACCCGCGACCTCCGCGTCGGGCGACTCTAAGTGCGGGGCCCAGGCATTCCGATGCGGGCCGTCGCTCATTTGGCCTCGCGAGGTTCCGTTCACGCTGCCTGCTGCCGCTGTTTCGGTTGGGCATTGCTTCTCGGGTAACTCGGAGCAGTAGCTCCAGAAGGGAGAGTGGGCGCGATTCAAACTGAAACTAGCGTCTTCGCGGCCCATAGCCAATACAGCTGTATCGAAGTGAATACCCAAGCATGGGTTGTCCCGACGATGCGACACTTTCCGCCAACTCTTAGTGAGGTATATTTTGACTGACGAGATCGATAGTTTTATTGGCGTCGCGCAGCCATGGATGTGCGACGAGTTTGGTCATATGAACCGCCGATTTTACGCGGCCATGTTTGACGACGCTACATTGGTCGTGCTGCGGTTCTTGGATGTTGATGACCGCCAAGACTCCCTTGGATGGGCGGATGTCAGGACCGAGACCGATTTTCGCGCAGAGGTAAGTGCGGGGACCATTCTTAAAATCCGATCCTCCGTCACAAAGATCGGCAAAAGTTCGCTTACCATCCGGCATGTCATGGTGAATTCGTCCAACGGTGAGACCGCTGCCGTGGAGAGCTGCGTATCAGTTCGATTCGACCTTCAACAGCGCAGGTCAAGCGAGCTCGGTAGGGCAGTTATCGCGCGAGCAGAGTCGGTATTTGCCGCTTAGTCGGCTACGCTGCGCAAAAAAATAGCGGTCTGGCCCCGACGTCCAGCGTCTCTACTGCAAATTGGTTGGTTCAAACTATCCTCAATGTCATAAAATTTGCATTCATGACATTACTCGATCAAGCGTGGCGCGCCAGTCCTCGACAGGGTTCGCTCGTCCCAATCCGGGTCGTAGATCAGCGGATCCCGCTCGGGCACCGCTTCCGATCGAGGTAGCCGTTCGACTACCACACCTTCGAGGACCGCATTCGAGCGCGCATGCAAGGCGTCGATCGCCGCGAACTCTTCGGGCAGCGGATCCGGCTCGTCGCCTCGATTGGCTCATCGGGGTCCAGCTCCGGCGCGGATGTCCCCACGCCGGCATCATCGACGCCGCCTGCGAGGCTTGGCAGAAGCTCATCGCCCAACCCGAAACAATCACATCAATCGGAATGCGAAAGTGGGCTCACGTCGGTCGAGCTTCATGACCGTTGGTATAAATCCCCAACAGGACGCGCAACTTATCCAGCATCATCCGTTCGTTCATCCGGTTGTTCGCCCCTTGCAAACCCTACCCAGCCAACTCGGTGCTTGGAAGACCCACCACACTCCCGTCCTGGCCGGGGCGCATCCTGCGAATGGCGCAAGCCCTCAGCTTCGCCACCTAAACGTATAACTCTAGCTTAATGAATTCGTAATATAAATTAACAAACTCAAACTCGTTCCCCAGAAAATATCATGATAGAAATGCGACCTAGGTTAGGGGAGGCGACGGGATATGACCGCTTTTGCCGATCTCGAACTTATCGCTCTATCTTCTCGTTCACGTGGATTTTTCACCGATGTTGAGTTACATGTTCCCGGGCTCCCCAATGCGATCTTGGTGCGTGGCAGGTTTGATCTCGAGAGCTATACGGATGACCTGTTCAACCTGCTGGCGTTGCACTGCCCTGCCAGTCTGTCCGCAGCGGTGGCCATACGCCGTGCTGAGTTTTTAGCCGGGCGAGCGATGGCACACGCGGCATTGCGGGCGCTGGGTCAAGCCGCTACTGAGATTCCAATCGGCCTAGGCGGGGCTCCACTCTGGCCTTCCTCTTCCGCTGGATCGATAAGCCATACGCGTGGGCATTGCGCTTGTTTCGCCATCGCCAATGCGAACTGGCGAGCAGGTGTCGACGTTGAGGCGCTGGCCAGCGGTCATGCTCTGGATGCGATCCTAAACATGACCACCAATGAGGATGAGCGCGCCTTGATCGCTCGACAAGTGGTCCTCTCTCCAGACTGGCTGGCGAGCCTAGTTTTTTCGGGCAAAGAGACACTTTTCAAAGCGCTCTATCCTGTGGCAAGGCGCTTTTTCGGATTCGACTGTGCAGAGTTACGAACGACGCCTCGAAACGGGCAACTACGACTGCATCTGACAAAAACTATCTGTCCAGAATTGCTCGAGGGCCAGCACTATGACATTCGCTTTAGCATCGCTGCTGGCCATGTGTTGACCTGGTTGGCAGTAACACCCCAGCATATGTCAATGTAGCGGCTCCTGGCGGATACATCGTTAAGGCTGCCGAAGCTTCGGAACCAGGGCGCTGGAGATGGCGGCTGGCCCTGGGTCGTCGTGGCCGGAAATCTCGGCGGCAGGTGCCCTGCCAAGTGGTTTGCGATGCGCGCACTTCGGGCGTGGACCAGCGGATCAGGGCTCGGGTGGGCTGGTGCCCCGCCGTTTTCATGCAGCGCGTGAGACGTGTTCACAGGGCGTTCGAGGCACCGGTTTTGGAGATCATGCCAAATGGCGACAAAAGGCTCGAAGTACGAAATACCACCATTGAAGGCTTCCCCAAGTTCGACGATTGAGCATGTCTATGCCGAACTGAAGGACGCACTGATGTCCGGGGAATTTTCGCCCGGGCAGCCGATGCGTCTCAAGGAACTGGCTGTCGCATTCGGCACCAGCCATATGCCAATCCGCGAGTCGCTCAACCGGCTTAGCGGCATCGACATACTCGAACGGGCGCCGCGTCAGTCCGCGCGCGTTCCAATGATCACTGCTGAAGGCCTCCGCGATCTTCTGGAAGTGCGCCTTCTGAATGAACGGCAGGCCATAGTCTGGGGTGTGAAGAAATCTGCCGGGAAGAGCCTAAACTATCTCAGAGAAATCAATGAGAAGATGGAACTGCTCAATATGGAGAAGAACGCTGACGTAAAAAAGTATCTGAAGCTCAATCAACTGTTTCATTTCGCAGTTTACAATCTCTCTGAAAACAAGGTCTTGATGAACACAATCGAGGCGCATTGGCTACAGGCGGGCCGAGTCCTCGGCCTCAGGCGAAATGAAACGAGAGTTGTTCCGGGCCACCATAATCATCGCGAAATCATTGACCAGTTGGAGAAGGGCAATGGCTTGGCAGCCGCCGACGCCCTCGAACGCAACATCATGGAAGCGCATGAGCAGATTTTTGCGATTCTTGAAAAGTCCGACCTGACAGATCGTGCGGGAAATCGGGTCCCTGCCTAGAGCACGTCCCGTGATCGATGAATCGATTGTGATGTGACGACGAGCTTCTCCGGTGATTCAACATCCACCTTGA
>NZ_JBVVQU010000060.1:0-35928 GCF_055811555.1 Mesorhizobium sp. WSM4813 | reverse complement strand
ATCTGTTCTCGCCAGTTGAATGCAGAAACTACTTCACAGCAGCAGGGTATGGACTCACTTGAACGTCCGATGCTCTAATTTCCTGACGACTTCGCGACCACTGACAGCGGTGGCGCCTACTGCCACATTGCCGATTATCGCCCAGAGCCGCAAAAAACCACGAATTAAGCCAATAGCGGCAGCGCTGTTGGTCGGTTGTCAGGCGCGATCGCCTGTGCGCCGTGGGCCTCCCGTCGACGCGAAGCGTCCGCAGCACGAGATGACGCCAAAGTGAGCAACCGCGGCCGTTTGGCGAAGATCGCGGCATCATCAGAATGATCGATGAAAAGATTTCGGCCGGGGGCGATAAGTGACCTTAATCTTAGCGTGAGCCACTCATGTCTCCGGCATATATGGGATCAGAAAAGGCACGTCTGGATCTAGGGGCGGATTGTCAGCCAGCGGCCTCCCGTAGGTGGTCAAACGTCCCGGATTACGCACTTGATCAGGGCGGTCCTGTACTGCGCCCTCATCAACGCATGGGCGTCGATTTTGCGAACGTTACCGTCTTCGATCACCTGAGAGACGTCACCAGGCAATATCCCAACAAACTCGCGATCAGCGACGGCACTACTGGTCTGACGTATTCCCAGCTTTTCCAAGCCGTCGAGATGTTGTCCCATCGTATTGCGGCCGTCGTTCCCAACGGGCAGGCGATCGGAATCCTTCAGGCCAACTCGGCCTGGTACCCTGTGGCTATCTTGGCAAGCATGGCGGTTGGGCGGCCTTCCGTGCCACTCAACACGAAAGATCCCTACTCGCGAACCAATGAGATTTTTGTTGCGGCGCGGCTCTCGGCGGTCATAGGCGATGGCAATGTTCGCCCCGTCGGTTTGGCTCAGGATGTCCACTGGATTGATGCGACCACCAGCATCACGCCACAAGTCCAGCCGATACCCCAGTCCTGTTCGGTCTCGGTCGACGCGCCCGCGATAGTACTCTACACCTCAGGCAGCACTGGCCATCCCAAAGGCATCGTCAACAGCCAGCGCTGCCTGCTGTGGCGGGTTCAGCAATATGTCGACGCATGCCACATCAATTCGGATGATGTTTTCCTGCCCTTGACCGGGCCCGCCACGATCGCCGGTTGCCGGGAGATTCTCGCTGCCGTTCTGACCGGCGCCACCTTGCATCTCGCCGAGCTAGAAGCCATCGGTCTGCGGGCGGTCCAACGCCTGGTAGAATCCGAAGGCGTGACGGTCACCTATCTGGTGCCGGCCTTGCTTCGCGTGCTCATGGCGGACAAACCTGCTGACGCCTTCCGCTCGCTCAGAGTGGTCCGGATCGGGGGAGAGACGGTGTCATGGACCGATATCGCCCTGCTGCGCAAGGTCGTTTCGAGCTCTTGCCTCATCCAGATCGGTTACTCGTCGACCGAGACCACAGGGTCGCAATGGTTCTTGCCGCAGGACTGGCCGGAGGAAGGCGCCTCGGTTCCGGTTGGCTGGCTGCTTCCAGGAATAGCGTTCGCGATTGTTGACGAAAAGGGACGCCGCGTTCAGCCGGGCAAGAGCGGAGAGCTCCTGATAAGAAGCCCGTATGTCCTGCTTGGCCATTGGGAGAACGGCGCCGTCGTGCCGGCGGAATCGGATCCGGATGACCCGGATCTTCGGATCTTCGCGACGGGTGACCTCGTCCAACTTGACAGTCATGGCCTGCTGCGGATCGTCGGACGCAAGGGGCGCCAGATAAAGATCAATGGTCGGCGTATCGAGCCAGCCGAACTCGAACGGGTGTTGCGTAACGCGCCTGACGTGGAGGATGCCGTTGCAATCGTGACGGCGGCAAATGAGCTTGTTGCATTCGCCATCCCCCAGCCCTGGGCGGGGCCAGCCTTTTCGGACGAGCTTCGCCAGCTTGTCAGAACGAAGCTGCCGCCTCCGCTATGTCCCTTGCGGCTCCACACGATCGCCGCGATTCCGCGTCTGCCGGGCGGCAAGGTCGACATGGCTACGCTTGCGGAGATCGATCTTTCAACCAGGAAGATCGCCCCCGCCGCGCAGCCGTCCAATACGAGCGAACTGACCGTCCATCGGATAGTGCAGCATGCCTGGAACAATATCCTTAATACACGCGTCGCCGCAGGACGCTGGGATGACGCAGGTGGAGATTCGCTGAAGCTGCTGCAATGCGTCATGGAAATCGAAAACGCCATCGGGCAGGAACTCAGTCTCGATGGGTTCACGGTCGGTATGAGCGCGGACGAAATGGTCAAGGCGGTCGTGTCGGCACAAGCTAGCTCCCTACGCACGCAAGTACAAAAGCACGACCCCCCAATTCTATTCCTGCTCCCGGGATCCGCCGGCTATGGCCCAAGCTTTGCCGCCTTTGCGTCTTCGATGGGCAAGATCGCACGAGTGGTCCCCATCAGATATCCTGCCCTGGCCATGATATTGCGCGGACCAAACACTGTCGCAAATATCGCCGAGGGCGCGGTTCAGCAGATCCGCCGCGCTCAGCCAACGGGTCCGATAAGACTTCTCGGCCATTCGCTCGGCGGCGCCGTCGCGTTCGAGGTTGCGGAGCGGCTGCTGGCCGCGGGGCGAACTGTGAAGTTCCTGGGCATCCTCGACACGAGCCTCCTTGGCGAGCGCAGCACCTATTGGGAGATGTTTGTCCGCACATATAATCGGATCCGAACCAACCGCGTCACCGCTGACCGGATGGTTTGCCGCTTCGTTGCAAAAGTCGCCGTCAAAATGGGCTTCGAGGCGCAGCTCGCCCGCATCCTCGATCGCTATGCGAAGGACGGGTTCAACACGACGAGCTTCAGGACCAAGCTGGAACTGCAGGGGCAATTGCGGGGGCGAGCTTTCTATCAGTGGTTGGCGAGACCCAGACCGACGCTGCCGATCACTGCAACCCTCTTCCGCTGCGCTCGGCCCAAAATGCCTCTGGCCATAGGTTGGGATGGCGCTTTCGTGCGTCTGGATGTGATTCCGGTCGTTGGCAGTCACTTCGATATGGTCACAGAGCCCCATCTCGCCACCAACCGCCCACTCATCGAGAAGGCGTTGGAGCAAACCTATTCTGCGGCTGAGCTTCGCAAACGGGAGTACAGACCATCGACATGATCTCACAATTCAGCATGGGCACGCTGGTGCTCGATGCTCGCGCGGAGGTCGATCGCATCGTTCAGATCCTGCGCGAGCAGGTTTTTGGTACGCTGCGGCGTCGTGGCGTGGTTGTCGGCCTCTCCGGGGGTATCGACAGCTCCGTTGTCGCATCGTTGTGCGCACGCGCGTTTGGGAAAGACAAGGTCTTGGGGATATTCATGCCGGAGCGCCATTCCTCCGGCGATTCGCTAAGGCTTGGCCGCAGCGTCGCAGCTCAGCTTGGCATCGATACGATCCTGGAAGACATAGCACCAGCACTTGAGGCCGTCGGCGCCTATCGCCGACAGATCGAAGCGATCCAGACGGTCGTTCCCCAATATGGCGAGGGCTGGAAATGCAAGCTCGTGCTCGCGTCGGTTCTCGAGAGTAACGGTCTCAACATCACACGCCTCACGGTTCAGGACCCCCACGGCAAGACCGATACGGTGCGTCTGTCGCCGGCAGCCTATCTGCAGATCGTTGCTGCAACCAACTACAAGCAGCGCCTGCGCAAGATGACCGAGTACTACCATGCGGACCGCCTTAACTATGCCGTGGCAGGTACGCCAAACCGCCTGGAGCATGACCAAGGCTTTTTCGTCAAGCAGGGCGACGGAATTGCCGATCTGATGCCAATCGTCCACCTCTACAAGACCCAAGTCTACCAGCTGGCTGAATACCTTGGGGTGGATGACGAGGTCCGGCGGCGGCCGCCGACCACGGACACCTTCTCCATGGCCCAGAGTCAGGAGGAATTCTATTTCGCGCTGCCTTATCATCTGATGGATCTGTGCCTCTACGGCTTGAACCACGGAATTTCTGCCGACGAGGTCGCCGCAGCTGCCGGCCTCACCGCGGCCCAAGTTCAGAAAGTCTTCAAGGACATTGACAGCAAACGGCGTGCCGCACGCTATCTTCACGCGCGGCCCTTGCCGACCACTGCGATGGGCGAGGGCTGACCGGATGTGCGGCATCGCCGGAATCGTCTCGCTAAGCGCCTACGCGGCGCCTCCTTCGCGCGAGGCACTGATGCGCATGGTGGGCGCACTCGCGCATCGCGGCCCTGACGAGCGCGGCCTTTACCGCGACAAACGCGCGGGATTGGCGCATGCCCGCCTGTCCGTCGTCGATCTCTCCAACGGCCAGCAGCCACTCGCGGACGCGTGCGACACGACGTGGATCGTCTTCAACGGCGAGATCTTCAATTACCTCGAGCTGCGTGAAAAGTTGATCGCCCTCGGCCACCGCTTCCGCACCCATAGCGACACAGAAGTCATCGTCCATGCCTATCGCGCGTGGGGCGAGGCTGCCTTCGAGCGCATGAATGGGCAATGGGCGGTCGCAATCTGGGACTCCGTGGCGGGTCGTCTCGTATTATCGCGCGATCGGTTTGGCATCTGCCCCTTGCATTTCTGCGAGTATGGCGGCCGCCTTTACTTTGCCAGCGAAGTGAAAGCCATTTTCGCGGCCGACATGGACATACCCCGTGCCTTCGATCCAGCCGGCATCGATCAGACTTTCACGCTCTGGACAGTCGTGCCGCCGCAAGGCGTATTTCAGGGGATCAGCGAACTCACCCCGGGGCATGTCCGTATTTACGACAATGGCACCGTTCGCGAGCGGGCCTTCTGGAAGCCTTGCTATCCCGAAATTTCCGATCCCCGTCGTGACGAATTCACCGGCTCGCTCGACGACGCGGTGGAGGAGGTGCGCGGCACCCTGGAGGCTGCGACGGCGCTCAGGATCGTGCAGGCCGACGTGCCGGTTGGCTGTTATCTGTCGGGCGGGCTCGACAGCTCGCTAGTCGCCACGCTGGGAAGGCGCTACGCGGGCGAGCGGTTCCAGACCTTCTCCCTGCGTTTTGCCGACGCCGAGTATGACGAGACCCGTTTCCAGCGCCTGGTCGCCGGCGCGACCGGGAGCGAGCACCATGAGGTGGTGGTTTCGCGCAGCGATATCGCCGAGATCTTTCCCGAGGTGATCTACCACACCGAGCGTCCAATCCTGAGGACCGCGCCTGCGCCGCTGTTCCTGCTCTCTAGGCTGGTGCGAGAACACGGCATCAAGGTCGTGCTGACCGGCGAAGGAGCTGACGAAATGTTCGCTGGCTATGACTTGTTCCGCGAAGGCAAGGTCCGCCGCTTTTGGGGATGCCAGCCCGCATCGACACGACGCTCACGGCTGCTGGAGCGCCTGTATCCCTATCTCAGCCGCTCGCCCGTACATCAGCAAGCAATGGCGCGCCAGTTCTTCGGGCGCGATATCCAGGCCTATGACAGGCCCGGCTTTGCGCATGACACACGCTGGCGCACGACCAGCGCCATCAAGCGCTTGTTCTCCGCCGACATGCGCGCCGAGTCCGAGCGCCGCAATGCCGTGCCCGAGCTGATCGCCCGCCTGCCCGCGGAGTTTTCGCGATGGGGCTCGCTTGCGCAGGACCAGTATATCGAGATCCAGACGCTGATGTCGGGATACCTGCTTTCTTCGCAAGGGGACAGGATGCTCATGGCCCACTCCGTCGAGGGGCGGTTCCCGTTCCTGGACGATGAACTCGTGACGCTCGCGAATTCGCTTCCGGCTGCCTACAAGCTGCGCGTCCTCGACGAAAAGCACGTGTTGAAACGGATGGCGGAACCGATCGTGCCTTCGGAAATCGTGGCCCGCAAGAAGCAGCCGTACCGAGCGCCCAACGCGCTTTGCTTCGTTGCCGACGATGCTCCGGCCTATGTCCGCGAAGCGCTTTCGGAGACGGCGCTGCGCGAGGCAAACGTTTTCGATCCGAAGTCGGTCACGCGCCTGCTGGACAAGTGTCGAGACAGGGCGAACGGCGGCGATCTGTCCAACTCCGACAACATGGCGCTGGTCGGCGTGCTGTCGACCCAGATCCTTCACCAGCAGTTTGTCGCAAGCCGTCCCGGCGGGGCCCGCTTAGGTGAGCTCAGCGTCGACGTCGACCGCGAGCATCGCGAAGAGGTGCTGGCATGATGCATGGCGCCGTACCACTGCTGCATGACTACCTCACCCACGCCGCCAGCCGGGTCGGTGAGAAGGTGGCGCTGGTGTGCGGCGGGCAACGCGTCACCTATGGCGAGCTCGAAGCGCGCTCGAACGCCGTCGCGCAACATCTGGCCGCGGCTGGGGTTGCACGCGGCGATCGCGTGATGATCTTCGCCGACAACACTGTCGAGACGGTCGTCGCCTTCTGGGCGGTGCTCAAGGCGAACGCCGTGGTGTGCATCGTCAATCCGCTCACCAAGAGCGACAAGCTTGATTACCTGCTCAACGATTGCCGACCGACGGCACTGATCACGGACAGGCACCTGCACTCGATCTTTACCGAGCCGGCACGCAACTGCCCGTCATTGCGCCGGGTGATCGTCTCCGGGCCGATCATCGACACCGAGCTGACAGGATTGCCGCACGCCGTGCGCTGGGACAGCGTGGTTGCCGCCGACGGCAGCGCACCGCCGTCGCGCCGCTGCATCGATATCGATCTCGCTGCCATCATCTACACGTCTGGATCGACAGGCGAACCCAAGGGCGTGATGCTGACGCACAGGAACATGACTGCCGCGTGCACGTCGATCGCTTCATACCTGAAGCTGTGCGAAGACGAGGTGATCCTCAACGTCTTGCCTCTCGCCTTCGATTACGGCCTGTACCAGATGATCATGGCGTTTCGCACTGGCGCTCGGCTGGTGCTTGAACGCTCGTTCGCTTTCCCGGCGCAGATCCTCGGGTTGATCAAGCAAGAGAGGGTGACAGGTTTTCCCGGCGTGCCGACCATCTTCGCCGCACTCTCGGACCTCAAGACGCTGAAAGACCACGATTTTTCGAGCATTCGCTACGTCACGAACACTGCGGCTGCCCTGCCGCTCAAGCACATTCTCATGCTTCAGGACCTGTTTCCGGATGCGCGCATCTATTCAATGTATGGCCTCACCGAATGCAAGCGCTGCACCTACCTGCCGCCGGAAGACCTTGAGCGAAAGCCATTGAGCGTCGGGGTTGCCATCCCGAACACGGAAATGTGGATTGTCGACGAGCATGACAAGCCGGTCGGTCCTGATGTCGTTGGCCAACTCGTCATCCGCGGGGCGACGGTGATGAAGGGCTATTGGGGCAAGCCGGAAGCCACGGCCAGAAAACTCAAACCCGGCCCGTTGCCGGGCGAGCAGGTCTTGTACACCGGCGACTACTGCCGGATGGACGCGGAAGGCTACCTCTACTTCATCGGTCGCGGCGATGAGATCATAAAATCGCGAGGAGAGAAGATAGCGCCGAAGGAGGTGGAAAACGCGCTGCTGGATATTCCGGGTGTGCGGGAAGCCGCGGTCATCGGCGTTCCGGACGAGTTGCTCGGACAAGCTGTGAAAGCCTTCGTCGTGATCGAGCAAGGAAGAATCGTCGGCGAAAAGCAGTTGCAGAAAGAATGCCAGAGACGATTGGAAAACTTCATGGTTCCGAAGTCCATCGTAATCGTACCCAGTCTACCGATGACAGACACGGGCAAACTCAAAAAAACGGCCCTGTCATGAGGCGGTTTCTGGATGAATTGATCAGCATTCATCTTTTGTATCGGAGGAGGATTCAATGTTGTCTACCAAGGATAGAGCCGAGACCTGCAAGGACCAGATTCGCGCTTTCCTGGCGTCGAATTTCTACATAGCCGACGCGGATGCTCTGGAGAGCAACACGTCCCTTCTCGACCAAGGCATCGTCGACTCGACAGGGGTACTCGAGGTTATCGGCTTTATCGAGGAGACCTTCGGCATCACCGTGGAAGACAGCGAACTCCTGCCGGAGAACCTCGATTCTATCCAAGGAATTGCGCAATATGTTCTCCGCAAGCAAAACTGATTGCCGACATCTGGCTAGAGCGGTTCATCGTTTCACGGAAACGCCGAACCGCTCTATCTCTTTGTTTTGCGCAATTCGGACGGAAAACCGTTTCACACTTTTCCTGGAATTGCTCTAGCGCTGTTTTTACGCCACAGACAGCGCCACCGAGCCTGCCGCAGTCGCGGCATGGCTCACGCTTGCGACGTGGTATGTCCCACAACCACCCTGCCCTCGCCGGCTTCGTTCGTGACCGCGCGGATGTTCTCGTAAGCCTTGGAACGCTCCAGCAGACTGATGACCTGCCGGTCCTGGCCGAGGCCGACCTCGAAGAGCAGGATGCCTCCGCGCCGCAAGTAACGCGGCGCATCCTTGATCACCCGCATATGGATGCTCAGGCCGTAGGGGCCGGCCGCAAAGGCTTCACGCGGCTCGAGCTCCGTCAGATGCGCGCGGTCGCCCTCAAGCCGCTTTTCCGAAATGTAGGGCGGATTGCAGACGATCACGTCCATCGTACCATCAAGCTCCAAGCCCGAGAAAGCACTGAACAAGTCGCCCTGAAGCACGGACACGCGATCCGCCATGCCGTGATGGGCGACGTTGCGGCGCGCGACTTCGACGCATCCATCGGTAAGATCGCTCGCCCAGACACGCGCGGTGGGAGCGTAGTGCGCGATGGCGCACGCCAGATTGCCGGCCCCGCAGCACATGTCGACGACGCGTGGCGCCGGCAGGTTCATTTGACTCAGAACATCGAGAGCGGTCGTGCCGAGCAACTCCGTCTCCGGCCGGGGAACGAGCGCACCGGGCGCGATGAGCAACTCCAGCCCCATGAAGATGGTGCGGCCTTTGCTGTAGGCTGCGGCGACACTGATCTCTTCCCTCATGACAGACCCGCCTTCCTGACATTGCCGGTGCCGTTGTCCGACAATTCCGTCCCAATTAAGTGTATCTCAAATTCATTAAATTCTCGATGGGCAAATCGAAAAACAGTCGCCGCCCTAGGCTTTGAAGACATGATGCAACAAAAGGTGATCATGAGCCTCTTTTCTGTCGCATGGTTGGGAATATTGTCTCATCATTGGAGATAGCCGGGTTCCCAGCCCGGTTATCCCCAACCTTGCAAAGCCAATTCCCGAATTCTCGGCCCTGCGTCACGATTTTGCTACATTTTAATCAAAAGGCACATACGTAAGCAAAACGTAATGTTTCAGTGGCTAACGGAAAGCAGCCGCTTCCCGCAAGGCAAGAGGGTCTACCCATCATCGACATGACCAACACGTTCGCGCGGCAATTTCGCACGAAAGATCGCAGATCATGAAGTCAACGCAAGGGCGCTCGCCCGATCTACGTTCCGCTATGTTCGGCTCAATGCATGGACTGGTTGGCGTCGGCGTTTTCTCGGCAGTGATAAACGTTCTCGCCCTGACCGGCTCCGTCTACATGCTCCAGATCTACGATCGCGTGCTGCCTTCGCAGAGCATTCCGACTCTCATCGGATTTACGATCGGGATGCTTGGCCTTTACGCTGTCTATGGCCTCCTCGATTTCGTCAGGCTTCGCCTGTTGGTCCGCATCGGCAGCCGCCTGCACAGAGATCTGCAGCAAAAGGCGTTTGCTGCCTCGCTTTCTCTGCCGCTTACTGCTGGGCAGGATGCGAACCGGGTGCAGCCGCTTCGCGATCTGGACCAGTTGCGCGGATTTCTTTCCGGACTGGGACCGACGGTCGTCTTCGACGCTCCCTGGATTCCGTTTTATATGGTGGTCATCTATCTGCTGCACCCTTCGCTTGGTGTGTTGGCAACCGTCGGCGCGGCTGCTGTCGTACTTTTGACGGTAGTCGCGGAGGTCGTTGCCCGCAAACCCGCCGCGCGGGCGTCTGAAACGCTCGTGGCACAGCGGCTTCTTGCCGATTCCGGCCGCCGCAATGCGGAGGTTGTCCAGGCGATGGGCCTTTCCGCTCAGCTCGGTCGGCGCTGGAATGAGATCAGCCATCTTTACCTCAAGAACCAGGAACAGCTCTCCGATGTCGTCGGCGCAGCGAGTTCATTGTCGAAGACACTCCGAATGGCCCTGCAATCCTCCGTACTGGGGCTGGGTGCCTACCTTGTGATCGGCGGCGAGGCTTCGCCCGGCGTGATCATCGCATCGTCCATATTGCTGGGCCGCTCATTGGCGCCGGTCGATGTGGCAATCGCAAACTGGAGAGGATTTCTGGCCACCCGGCGAAGCTATACCGATCTGGCGGCAGCGTTGGATGCTTTCGGTAGCCAGAAAGACCCTATGGAGCTGCCGCGCCCACAGACACAGCTTGCGGTCGAGGAACTGACTGTCGCGCCACCAAGTCTGCAGAGACCAACCCTCGTCAATGTAAGCTTTCGCCTGTCGAGGGGCGCGGGGTTGGCGATCGTCGGCCCGAGCGGCTCTGGCAAAACGACGCTCGTGCGTGCTTTGGTCGGGGCATGGAAGCCGCTTCGCGGAACGGTAAGGTTGGACGGCGCCTCGCTCGATCAGTGGAATTCGGAACTGCTCGGCACCCATATCGGCTACCTGCCGCAGGACGTCGAGCTGTTCGACGGAACAATAGCAGACAACATTTCAAGGTTCGGCGGCAAGAGTGACGCAAAGGGCGTGCTGGCGGCCGCCAAGGCTGCGGGCGTGGACAAGATGATCATGCGGCTGCCGGAGGGTTTCCAAACGCGCATCGGTGAAGGGGGAGCGGCCCTGTCGGCTGGGCAGAGGCAGCTCGTCGGGCTCGCCAGGGCGCTTTATGGCGATCCATTCCTTGTCGTTCTCGACGAACCAAATTCCAATCTGGATGCAGATGGCGATGTTGCCCTGGCTGGGGCAATCCTGACCGTGCGGGAGCGTGGCGGCATCGCGATTGTTGTTGCGCATCGTCCGTCAGCTCTCGTCAACATCGACCAGGTGCTCGTCTTGTCGAATGGCATGCTCCATTCATTTGGCTCGCGCGAAGACGTTCTGGCAAATGTTGTCCGGCCATTCCCGCGGCAAAATAGTGTCGTCCCGCTGCAGCAAGGTGCAAGTGGCCATGCGTGAGGTGTTGCTACGTCTCTTGAGGTCTTGCTCCGTGTCTGCCGTGACCCTGTCACGTCTCTTTAGGTCTTGCTCCGTGTCTGCTGTGGCCCTGTCATCATTTGCTCCTGTCGCTCGCGCAAGCCAAGACGCAAGCCAAGAGACCGGGACCAATCCAATCGAAGAGCCGGATGGCATCAGGGCCAATCTGATCCTGGGACTGGCGACCACCTTGCTGTTGATCTTCGGCGGAGGACTCTGGCTGGGATTGACCAAGATTGCCGGCGCGGTGATTGCGCCCGCCACCGTAGTGGTCGAAAGCAACATAAAGAAAGTCCAGCATCAGACCGGCGGCACCGTCGGCGGCATCTTCGCCCAGGACGGGGACCATGTGCGTGCCGGCGATGTGTTGGTCAGGCTGAACGACACGTTGACACGAGCAAACCTGCAGATAGTCAGCGAGGATCTCGACCGCGCCACCATTCGCCTGGCGCGGCTGGAGGCCGAGCGACAGGGCCTGCCGGAAATGCAACTTCCACCCACCGTTCGGGCCCGGATGGGCGACCCGCAACTGGCGTCACTTGTCCGTGGCGAACGCGCCGTGTTCGAAAGCCGTGCCGCGGCGCTAGCTGGCCAGAAGGCACAGTTGCAAAGCCGCTCGAAGCAATTGGAACGTCAGATCGATGGCCTCAAAGCGCAGCAGGCGGCGATGGATGAGTCCTTGGACCTGCTGACGCTGAACCTTGCTGACGTCGAGTCTCTCTACTCAAAGAAGTTGGTCTCTAAAGAGAGGCTGAGCACTATCAGCTTGGAGAAAAGCCGGACTCGCGGCGAGTCAGGACGGCTTGTCGCAGCAATCGCGGAGGTTCAAGCGCGCATCAGTGAAACTGACCTGCAGGTACTTCAGCTCGATGAGCAAATGCGGAGCGAGGTAACGAGCGAACTGCGCGAAACGGAAGCCAAGCAGACTGAACTCAATGAGCGCAAGGTCGTGGCGGAAGACGAACTCGCCAGGACAGATATTCGCGCTCCGCAGTCGGGAACGGTACAAGAATCCTCAACCCACACCATCGGAGGCGTGATCGCCCCCGGAGAAGTGCTCATGATGATTGTGCCCGATGCCGACAACCTGGTCGTGGATGCGCTCGTTTCTCCAGAGCGTATCGATGATGTACGTCCTGGACAGCGGGTTTCAATTCGCTTTCCGGCTTTCGACGCAGGGACGACACCTGTTTGCCAAGGCTCGGTCAACCGCATCTCTGCAGATCTGATCAAAGATCAGCAACGCCAGCTTTCGTACTTTTCGGCACGCATCAACGTCGAAAATGCGGCGACCTGCTTGACGGGAGCGAAAATCCTCAAACCCGGCATGCCCGCCGAAGTTCATATACGCACCGACGAGCGCAATGTATGGTCCTACTTGCTGAAACCCTTTACCGACCAGGTTTCCAGAGCTTTCAGACAGTAACGCAATCGGCAATCGCGACAGAACAAGGTGCAGCAGTCTATCGGGTCGCGGCGGTCTCGAGACCGCTGCTGAACCTTACCTCTATCGTGTCACCCGGTGATACCTCGGTGTCTTCTCCGGCCGGCTGTTTGCGCCATTCCTCACCGACCTTGCGGATGATCGTGACCTGAGCCTGGATGGTCTCGCCGGCAACTGGCAGTGGCTGGGCGGACGCCCCCGTGGGCTGCAACTTCTGGCTAGCGGCGCGAAGTCTTGCGGTGATGTCGGCAAGACGCACGTTGGTATCCTTCAGCTCAGTCAAAAGAGCCATCCTTCTCAGGTTGTCATTGCGCTCGCGCTGCCTGACAAAATCATCCTGCTGGCGTCGTGTTCTCATGAGCTCAACCGACGTTTCGAGCGCCCGGCTGGAAGAGAGAATCACACCGCGCCGGACATCGGCGAGTCTGTCGTTGGTCAGATTGCCTGCTTTATGCACTTTCGTTATTCGTGCCAGGTCTTCCTCGTCCGCTTTCACTGCTTCGGCTTCGGCCTTCTCGCGCTTGAGCAGCACCTCGATCTGCGCCGCAGCAGCCTTGGCACTTTGTTCAAGGTAGCTTTGCTCCTGCTGGAAGTTGTCCAGGGAAATCTTGAGCCCTTCTGCTTCAGCCTGGGTGATTGCCGAAACGAAAGCGGCCGACAAGGGTGACCCTTGTGGTGCCTTCATGTCGAAATTCGCCTGGTTCTGAAGTTCGGCGCGCAGGCGGGCGCTATGAAAATGGTCTCTGGTGTACTCCCCCCAGGCCGATTCATAGTCACGCCGCAGATCCACCGGATCTGGGCCAACCTGGTTTGCCCTTGCCCGCAGAAGGCTGAAACCGCCAGACACGGCGATCGCCTGCCGCACGGTCATGAGCGGTCGGTAGGCCTGCTGTCCGGGAGTGAGCACGTCGCCGGTCACGTAGATCGGGCGATACTCTGCGATCACGGCGGTGACGTCGCTCGGCTTGACGACGATCATTTGCTCCCGCCCATCGGGCAGACGCTGGTGAAATATCTTGGTAGTCAAGATCGTCTCCATGCGTGTCTGCAATTCGGCCGCAGTGAGGCCGCCGACCGAAACCATGCCGACTTCGGGAAGCGCGATCGTGCCGTCCATTTGAACCATGACACGTTGCGTCCGTTCCGGGATGGAGGCAATTCCTATCTCGACGGTATCGCCGGCGGAAAGTCGATATGCGACCCGCGTCTCCGCTGCGGCAGCCATACCCATCGCAGCCAGTATACCAAGCGCGGCAAGTAGGATTCGATTAGTGAAGACCATTGGTGACAATCTCCTTCCGGTTCAACGTCGACTCTTCCGGCCAATCGACACGGGAGACGAAGTCGTAGACTGGCCCGTCGGGCACGCCCCAGTTGCTCGACCAGATTACCTGCGAGCCGTCAGGCGACGGCGAGGCATGACTCTCGCTTCGATAGTCTAATTGAGTGCTTCTCGTTTGTGCGATGCGGCGAACCTCGCCACTGCCATCGATGCGCAGCGCGATCACTTCCTGCGCATATGGCGCCCAGTCCGGGTGAGCCGATATCTCATCCGGATCGCCGCCATAGGTCAGGAACACCCAGCCAGGCCTGTCCAGCGCACGCAGCGATGCATGCATGGCTTCGCCGTATTTCATAAGTGGGGTGACCCTGCCGTCGGACAGCCTTCGCTTGATCACCTGATACTTGTCCGGATCGGACTTGCTGATACCGACATAGACTTCGCTGCCGTCTTCATCGACCGTCATATCGCCGTGTCCGGGCCGGTGATGTTCCACCCACCTTTGGAGCAAAGTGCCCTCGACACTGAAAATGAAGCCCTGTTCGACGCCTCTTGTTATCTCCTGAAGGCATAGAATGTTGGTTCCGAGCGGAGAAATCGAGCAGGTGCCGTTGGTTCCGCCAATATGCTCAAGTTCGATGTCCGGGAATTTCCGCCGCTGCTTGAGATCGTAGGCAAAGACCACCGCATCACCATTCTTACGCACCGCGCGCACGGCTATGCGGTCACCGTCACGGCTTGGGTTGCCCTTGCCCGGCCCGAAATGGAAATCGTGATGCTCAGTCGAAACAAACAGGACGTCTTCGCGATTGGTCCGTGGCGCCCAGGTCGACACTTGCCGTCCCTGAACGCAGATCATCAGATCGGCGTTTTCAGGGTGCCATTCGCATTCAGTCGATCGAGCGCGACGGAACAGCGGGGCATATGTGTGCCCGTCGAAAAAGCACATGCCGCCGCTACAGCCATTGGTGATGATGAGAAGGCTCTGGTCTGAATTCCAGGCTTGGGCACTCGAATAACGGTGGCTGCAATATTTCTTCTCGCATGCGACACCATTGCCAAGCACTCCTGGCTTGGTAATGCGCGTAAAGATTGTCCCAAACGCCGGATCCGTCACTGGGCGCAGATAGTCGGGCAGATCCATCATCACCGGCGCGACAAATTGTGTCTGCTCGCTGCTTTGCCGGCTTCCGGCCGCGGGCAGACCCAACGACATGGCAACGGCAATCAACAGCAGAGCCGATGCACGCTGGTAGAAGGTCATGTCATATAACCCATTTCGCGGCGTACGCGGCCTTCGCTGAGGCGCGCCTGCCACCATCCGATGGTTCGCTCCAGTCCTTCCCGCAGGCTGGTCTGCGCCCGCCATCCGGTCTTCGTCTCAAGTTGCGAAGAATCGGCTAGCAAGGCACGGACTTCGGAATTCTGCGGCCGCAGACGGCGTTCGTCGCGGTGGACCGGTTTTTTGGAGCCGCTCAACTCGAGCACCAGATCCAATACGTCCGAGACCGTCACAGCGCGCTGGCTTCCGGCATTGTAGGCATGGCCGAATTCGAGCTCGGCCGAACCTGCGGTAAGGAATGCCGCCGCAGTGTCTTCCACAAAAGTAAGGTCGCGGACCGGACTTGTGTCCCCGACCATGATCGCCGCGCAATTTTTGTCGAGAGCCTGCCTTATGATGGTCGGCACGATGGCCCGCTCACTCTGACGTGGGCCATAGGTATTGAACGGCCGCATAATCACGACGGGGACGTCGAACGACCTGGCGTAGGACTCTGCCATCATGTCCGCGCCGATCTTGGATGCCGAATATGGTGACTGGCCCTGTAGCGGATGGGATTCGCGGATAGGCATGGTCTGTGCGGTGCCATAGACCTCGCTGGTCGAGGTGTGTACCACACGCTCTGTCTCCCATTGCCGCGCCGCTTCGAGGACATTCACTGTGCCCAGGATGTTGGTCTCCACATAGGATTGGGCGGCCGCGTATGAGTATGGAATCGCGATGAGTGCGGCGAGATGAAACACAACGGCCTGGCCACGCATGATCCGGCTCAGGAATGCGCTGTCGCGAACGTCGCCGCGGACGAGGTTCAGCTGGCTTCGAATGGTGTCCGGCAAATCATCCAGCCAACCATGACTGTCGAAGGAATTGTAGAGGGCCAGCGCCGTGACATCCGCCCCACTACGAACGAGCGCCTCGGTGAGATGCGACCCGATGAACCCATCAGCACCCGTAACCAGAACTTTCCTACCCCTGTAGTTCATGACTAAGCGTTCCCCCTATGACGTGATGCGCTGACCTTGCGAATTCACCAGAGCGTGGCCATGCCAAGCATGGTCACATGCCGATTGGTGGCGGCGAAACCAGGCCGATCGGCGGCCGCGAGACCAAACCGAGAACCGCCAGAAAGCCGCGCATCATCCAGATGATGTCAGCGGCGACCGTCCGCTGCGGATAGTAGGAGAGGTCGATCCTGGCCTTGGCAGGAAACAGAACCTCGCGGTAGAACAGTACCGGATCCGCGGATTGCGGATAGAATTTGGCCTCATGCCGGAACAGAACCTGGGCCGGACCCAACAAGCCCGGCTTGTATTGTAGAACGGCCTCAAAACCACCACGGAAACAATCGGCAAAGACAAGGCTCTCCGGCCGCGGCCCGACAATTGCCATCTCGCCTCTGAAGACATTCCACAGTTGCGGGAGCTCATCGAACTTGGTGAGGGCGAGGAACCGACCTATTCTCGTCATGCGGCTGTCGCCGGCCATGGTCAGCGCCAAGCCACCGGGATCGCATCGCACCGCGAATTTGCGGAACTTGTACATGCGGAACGGCCGCCCACCGGCCCCCACGCGGGTCTGCGTAAAGAAGATGGGCCGCCCGCCTTCCAGTAAGAGCGCTAGGGCGATCACCAGCATCAGCGGAGCGAAGACTATGGCGGCTGCTGTAGCGATCACGAGATCGATTGCTCGTCTCGCAAACCCATGGGCGGCGCTTGAGACAACAGATCGATGGATGGATAAATCCAAGGCATTCATGCTGCTGTTCCTGCTTGGGCGCAACTGTGGACTGCAGCGGCAAGAGCGGCCGCCACTGATTCGACGACAGGCGCGGTGATCTGGGGATGCAGTGGCACCGTGAGCTCACGCTGGGCAAAGTCCTCTGTCCGCGGCAAATATGTGCCGGGGAAAAGCTCGCGATAGAGCGTCATCTGGTGCACCGGCGGATAGTGGATGGTGGTTTGTATTCCTTGCCTGCGCAATTCATCGATGACGTCTTGCCTGTCAGCGTAACGCGGCAAAAGGACAGGCATGATATGATAGGCGGACGTCCGCGGCTCGTGGAACGGAACTGTCACGGCCGGACAATGTTTTGCGATCAGACGTCGATACAGCATGACCAGAATACGCCTGATCTCGTTCCACTCCTGCAAATTCTGCAGCTGGACCAGTCCGATTGCAGCGCGCATTTCATCCATGCGATAGTTGAATCCGAGCATGGTGACATCGTACTGCGGCGTGCGACTGTTCAGCCTCTGATGTGTTCCCGTAGTCATGCCGTGCCCACGAGCCTGGCGGATTGTCTCAAGCAGCTTGGGATCTCGGGCAATCACGGCTCCACCTTCCGCCGTGGTCATATTCTTGTTGCCATAGAAGCTGAAGGCGGCCGCGGCACCAAATGTACCTACCTCCTTCAGGCCGGGCGCATGCGCGGCGTCCTCGATGATCTGCAGCCCTCGGGCACGAGCGAACTTCTGCCACTCTTCCCGATTGGCGAGATAGCCGGCGAAATGTACGAGAATGACCGCCTTGGTGCGTGCGGTGCATCGCGCTTCAGCTTCAACGATCGACATCAGCGGCACGTCGGCCGACTCGATGTCGACAAAGACCGGAGTGGCACCGACGTAGAGAACCGCGTTTGTGGTCGCCACGAAGGTCAGCGACGGGACCAGCACTTCGTCGCCTGGTCCGATACCGAGTGCATGCAGAATGAGATGAAGCGCCGCAGTACAAGAATTGACCGCGACGCAATCCTCTGCACCATGCATGTGGGCAAAAGCCTCTTCAAAGGCTCTCACCTGCTCTCCCATTGTCAGCCAGCCGCTATCGATGACCTTGGACAAAGCTGCCTTCTCCGGCACACCCAAAATTGGGGCACTGACCAAGAGCATCATAACCTCCTAGACTGTTGGACTGTGGGATCGGCTTGGCGATCTCGTCATGCGGCCGTGGCAGTGACCTCGATCGAGGCCGACTGGTCTTCCCAGGAAATGGCTTGTGCATTCTGGAAATCGTCGACGCGCCCGATATCGAGCCAGAGACCATCATGCTTGTACACGTGGACAGTTGTACCGTTCTGCATCATCTGCAGCATCAGGTCGTCAAACCCGAAGGGAATGCCAGATGGAATAAACTGCAGAACGTCTGGATTCATGCAGTAGATTCCCATGCTGACCAGGTGCGAAAGCGTCGGTTTCTCGCGAAAGACCTGCACGGTGTTGTCGACTTCATCTATGACGCCGAAGTCCATCTTGATCAGGCGGCAGGCTGTGGCGATCGTCACCGGATCGGTGTGTTTGCGGTGCGCTGCCACAAATCGACTGAGGCTTAGATCGGTAAGGACATCGCCGTTGAGGACTATGAATGGTTCTGTCAGCTCGTCTCTGATCAAGGAGAGCGGTCCGATGGTGCCGAGCGGCTCCATCTCTTGCGTGTATCGAATTTTCAGGTTCCACTGCGAGCCATCTCCGCATACGGTGCGGATTAAGTGGCCGAGATACCCGGTCGTGATGTAGACCTCTTGGATGCCATTGCGTCGCAGCCATTTCAGAAGCATCTCAAGAACCGGTCGAGCACCGATCGGCATGAGCGGTTTCGGCAAGATCGATGTGAAGGGGCGAAGGCGTGTCCCCATTCCACCACATTGAATCACTGCTTTCATCTGGTCCTCCCATGTTCACTCGACCTGAACGCCCATCGTTACAGCCACAGCATCCGGAAAGCCGCGTTCTTGTTCTCTTAAAGGACCGGTGAGGTTTCCCGCCGGCCCTGATCCGGACATTGTAGCTAGATGGTATGTGGCCGTCGGGGGGGTGTCGTCGTGCATTCGAATGGTAGTGATTCAGACATTCTGGTATTCAATAACCGTGCTGATCGACGAAGGCTGGCGCCTGTCGCAGAGGCAGGATCGGAGCGCGCTTCAGCGATCAGTTTTTAGCCAATCAGCTTGGGGCCACAAGACCGACAAACCGAATGAGTGCTTACAATGAGCCTAGCATCCATCAATCGCCGGAACGACCCACGACAACCCGGCGATTGCGCTGTATCGGCATCAACGCGAGCTGTTGGGACACGGGTCTTGGAGGCCGAGAACGGATATTCGACAGGTCAGCGGGCTCCGTTCGCGGGTTTCAAAAATAAGAGGAGCGTTTCCCGTTATTTGGGATTATATTAGCAATCTGACGCTTGCGGTGTTGGGGCATCGCAGGTGTTGACTGGATGAATCGACGAGTGGTCGGCCACGACTTTAAGGCCATCACCGTTCAATCATTCCAGGATTCGTTGGGGTAGTTCAATGTATCGAATCGTCATCGCCGACGATCACGGCTTGTATCGTCGTGGCTTGCGATTGGCACTGACCGCAGGCATTCCAGGTGTGGAAATATTTGAGGCGTCGTGTTTCGATGCCGTACTCAGTCTGCTGGCGGAACAGGCGTCAGTTGATCTTGCGATCCTGGACCTGAACATGCCGGGATTGTTCAATCAGGAAGTGCTCAGCGGCATTCTGTCGGCTTATCCGGATACACGCTTTGCGATCGTTTCCGGGAATGATTCACGCTCGGAGATACTCACGGCTCTGTCGATCGGCCTTCACGGCTATATCGTAAAGTCGCAGAGAGACGAGGAGGTCGTTATGGCCGTCAACGAAATCCTCTCGGGCCGCATCTACGTCCCTGCACTTCTGTCGCGCCCCGGCGCCGCGCAAGCAACTCACGTACCTACTCCCTCCGAGAATATCCCACACCGACGTACCACCAGTGGCAATCTTGGCAGGCTGACCTCAAGGCAAAAGGAGGTCCTCAAGCTGATGGCGGAAGGGTATTCGAATAAGGAAATTGCGCGCGATCTGGAAATCGCCGAAGCGACGACGAAAATCCATGCCGCTGCGGTTCTGCGTGAGCTTGGGGTACGGAATCGGACAGAGGCTGCCGTTATGCTGAAGACCTGGCTAACGAGGGATATCAACTAGAGCGCCGCGTCCTGTTGGGCGCGCAAGGGACACTCTAAAACTTTCAATCTTCGCATTATGGCTTCTAGAAACGAGCCCGGTTTTTGCGCCAATGCGTTATAGGCCGATTTCCTTGCGCGACAGCCGCAGCGAATATCGCAGCCCGTGATCCGACATTTCCAGCTTGGGCGAGTAACCGACAAGCGGCGCGCCATCCACTCCGATTATCATGGAACCGAAGCCATGACGGACAACTTTTGAAGTCCACCGCCGCCCCGATTCCACCCACTCGAACACGATGTCACTACCTGCGTCTTCAGACGCGAACGTCCAATTTACCTCGATCCGGCCTTTTGAATCGCCAAGCGCTCCATGTTTCAAGGAATTGGTCGCAAGCTCGTGAACAACCATCCCAAAGCTTTCGGCGGCGCCGCCTGATATCACAACGGAAGGACCGCTGACCGATATGTCGCGTGTTCCCATATACGGCTGCAACTCCTGAACAACGAGATCGTGGAGCATCCCCGACGCATTGCCGTTGCGTGAAAGCAGCAGATGCGTTGATTCGAGCGCACGAATCCGGTCGATGAGCGTCTCCTTGTACCTGGCGACATTGTTCTCGGGAACATCGACCATGTTCACCAGCGCCGTGATCACAGGGAATAAGTTGCTGAACCTGTGGCGTTGTTCGAGCATTATGCGCTCCCGCTTCTTTGCCGCGGCGCGCAGCAGCGTGGTTTGTCGTCGCTCGGTCAGGTCGGCGGCCACGCCGAGCCGCTGTAGACGATCATCGTATTTCTCTTCCCTTCCGCGCAAGGCAACCCAGCGGATATGTCCGTCCGGTCGTCGGACGCGAATCTCGACGTCGTAGTTCGTGACTGATGCGAGCTTTCTCGATGCTACCAGCTTTGGCCAGTCCGCCGGATGAACGACGGCTGACAGTTCGTCCAAACGGCGGCTAGCGGCCGGGGGCAGGCCGAGAATGTCCCAGAACGTGCCCGAGCCGGTGACGATCCCGTCTTTAAGGTCGATCCGCCACGTCGCCAGGCGTCCAGCAGACAAAGCGAGATCCAGCCACTCCTTCTGAGCCCGAAGCGCTTCGTGTACGGCTCGTCGTTCCGAGATATCGTCGACCACCACGAAGATGCTCTCTGAGAGAACCCCGTCGGGCACGGATGAAGACAGGGTTATGCGCGCCCAGAATGCCGAACCGTTCTTTCTTAACAGACGCACCTCCGAAGCGAACGAAGCAGAGTCGTTACCCAGGCCCGCCAGCAACCGCTCCAATGCATCACGGTCGTCCGGATGAACGAGTGTCTCGAGCCGCAATTGGGCAAGCTCCTCCTCCTCGTAGCCAGTCATCTCGCTGAGGCGTCTGTTGGATTGCAGCAGCTCACCTTTCTCGTTGGTGTTTGCGAATCCCATGGCGGCGCGTTCGAAAGCCCAACGGTAGCGGCTTTCGGTAGCTTCGACGGCAGCGAGTCTGGCTTCTGCTACTTCCAGCAGCTCACGTAAGTCCTGCCGCAGCCGATGAAACGTCATGGCAATGACGCCGCCCGAAACCACAAGCAGAATGGCGCGCGCCCAATCTTCGCTGGAGATCTGACCATGCACGGTGCTTCGTGCCCACAGGCCAGCAGCCACCATCAGGATTGTCGCCGCAAGCGCAGGCCCACGGTCTTCAAGGTAGGAAATGATTATAATAGCTGGAATAAATTCCAGAAAACTCGACCCTTCCCCAATATATACTGACGCTTTTGTTTCAAATATCAGTGTGGCCGCCAGTACCAATGCGGAGGCCATATGAGTTAGCAGTCTGCCCGATGGGTTCGAATCCGACCTGCGCGACTGCGAGTTCATGGGCGTAGACTACAACCTTTTGACTAGGCCGTCGAGACTAGAGCAAAAAACGTACAACCTAGTACGACTGCCGGATTGCCATACCACTATCCCAGCGCGCATTTTATCAGACGGGGGGAGGCATGACTTGGTCAGAACTCCTCAGAATATATCGAGTTTCAACGTAATAGAGCCCGTATTTGCGAGCCCTATGCATACAAGACTGTTTGTAAATCCCGAACAACTTATTTCGGGCCGTGAAACTTTGGGGAGCTTGAAAAATGACTCTGATCGATAGACACAGCGATGTCGTTGCGGGAAAACGATACATTACAATCGAGGCCAAGTATAATCCCGACGCGCAGATGATGCGACCCACATATGCCTATCCTTTAGCTCGTGCATCAGATCGACCGGACGCAGGGGTCGACGAACCAAGAAGACGCAGCCTGGAATCCATCACCGGCATGCTTGACCGCATCGGCTGTGGTTATCTCGTACTGAACCGCGAAAGAAAAGTAGTCGAATGGAACGCAGCCGCTCAAACCACGCTGGAGCGCCAGGGCGAAGCGGCTGAAACAGCCAGTGAACTTTCGATAGCCTTAAGGCGACTGATCGCAAATGTTCCGGCCAATTTCCTGCCGGGTTCACTGTCTTGGGTGGTGATCCGCAGCAGAGGCGACAGGCCAGTGATACTGAAAGAGAACGGCCTTGTCGCTCCTGACGGAACGAGCATTGTGGCATTGCTGGACCGTGAGAACAGGTCGGGGCCAAATCCTCAGACGCTGCAAAAGATGTTTGGCTTGACGAGCGCGGAAACGCACCTTGCGCTGCGCTTGGCTCAGGGCGATGCGCCGTTGGAGATCGCTCGCAGTTGGCGCCTCAGCCGCACCACGATCCGCTCCCAGCTTGCTTCGCTGTTCGCCAAGACCGAAACGAGACGTCAGGCGGAATTGGTGGCTCTTCTGGGCCGCATTTCGGTCTTGCCATAAAGGCCGCCGCATTAGAGCCTGTTCCATCCCGATAATATCGGGATGGAACTCTAAATTGTTATTTTACCATGATCTTTCTGAAAACCGGCTTCCGCTTTTCGGGATCATGGTCTGGTTCCGGGGCGTCGGCACTCATCAGGATTCAGGCGACCGGAATTTGGAGCTGTTCCAACATAGGTTGCTCAACTACGGCTGGCTCCGATGCGCCGGCGTACAACGTCCGCCGCGGGGCCAACGGTTGGACAATGATCTACACAACCAGTCTGCTCGTTCCGCGCGCGGAAGATGGAATCATTTTGATCGCGGTCAGACCGCTCCGCGGTGAAAACTAGCCCGGGCGGGATCGTTCCTCGTCACCGGTGCCGCAGGCTTCATTGGTAATCACGTGGCCTTGCGGCTTTGGCGCCACCCAATCGAGGTCATGAGCGTCGACAATTTCATACCCCTGTTATGATCCAACACTCAAAGACGCGCGTTTTGCACACCTCTCTGCCGAGCCGGGGTTCACCCCGTTGCGAATTGATTTGGCGGACTCGGCGCGCCTTCAGCTGCTGTGGTCAGACTTTCAGCCGTCGCACTTTGTGCACTCTCGCCGCTCAGGCCGGCGTGCATTACTGTCGGCTCCGCACCCGCGACAGCGCTCGAGGACGGAGCGTTGACACTTTCATGGGCAGGTGCTGCAGCCAGCACAAGCGTTCATGCGAGTCTGAGCCCGAGGTGTCGGCCGCGCACCTGTCGGGGCGGCGCCGTCAGTGTGGTTTGATATTCGCAAAATCAATTTTGGAGCGGCCCAGTGTTGGAGCGGCCCAGTGAGCGAATTTGGAATCCAGCTCCGACAACCTCAGGTCAGCGTAAGAACCAATACCGTTGCCGGTGCCGGCTGTCGACTGTGCCTGTTCTGAACGACGCTAGTGCAAAGATCAGCGCAGGCATGATCTTCAGTCGTTTTCTGATATAGATCGCCATCGCCACGTTCCAAACGGCCAATGCAAGTGCCAGGCCTACTGCCGCACCTAGCGGACCGTAGAGCTCGATTCCTGCCGCACAGCCTATGATGCCAGCGACAGCGCCAACGATCATGGCGGCGGCTGCTGCCCATTCGTTTCCCGTCATCGTCAAGAGATTCAGCTGGGGTCCGCACAGCGCCACAAAGACATATCCGAGCATCAGTACCCGCGCGATGGGTGCTCCTGTGCTGAAATCCTCACCGAACCAGTTCATAAGAGGTTTTACGATCACAACCAGCGGGATGGCCATCGCTATGGCGCCGGCAGAGGAAAGTATGGCGGCTCGTGAAAATAACTGCTGCAGGCCCTTCCGATCGCCTCGGGTATGAAGGGCAGCCGCTGCTGGCGAAAACATCACGCCGACGGCGACGAGGGCAAGACTCACAAGCAACGCAACATTCAGTCCCAAGGCGAAGATACCTGCGTCTCGAATATGACCTGTCCAGCCCAGCACCATAACCCCGGCCCGACTGATGAAAACATCGAGCCCAGCCATGAGCATGATTGGCGGAACCGCCGCCCACCACTCTTGCGACGCGTCGCTGGGCTGAGTCTGCCGCAAGCCGGGCGGCTGAAACCTTGTCGCCATGATGAACACCAGTCCGACCGTGATGCCCGAACTTGCCAGCACCGCTTGCATCACCAGGGGTGCGTTGAGGGTCCATGATCCGGAAAAGGCCGCGACTCCCAGCAACATCAACAACAGGCCGTCGCGTACGATGCGTTCCGGCAGGAGGGCTGAGACACCACCGCCGAAGGCACGAATAAGTGCTGCACCCAGCGCGGAGGCGGTGACCAAAGGCACTGCTGCCATGCCAAGGAGCTGGCTGATTTCAAGTTCCTTGTGAGAAGGATCTGAAAAGAAATAGATCAGAGCGGCGCCGATCATGCCGAACAGTGTCGCCGCCGCCAGCGATCTTTGCAGAGCAAACCTGACGACACCATGTGCCAAGTCAAGCCGCCCGTTTGCCCTGTAGGCGGACACGAAGCGCAGTAGGGAGACATTGAAACCAAGCGTTGCAAGATAGCCAAGCACAGAGGTCCAGGCCAGGACATAGGAATAGATGCCATAGCTGGTGGAACCGACGAGGCGCGCTATCAACAACTGCGCCAAGCTGGTCAACCCCGCACCACCGATATAGATCAAAAGAGCGAAGATGCTGGCGTAGCCGAGACTCCGGCGCATGTCTTCGTTATGGGACAAAACTATATCCCCCGCGGCAAGAGAGGCCGCAGAAGTTCGTGCGGTCTTCATATCATTACAGTCGTGGTCAGCGTCGAGTATCTCATAGCCTTGGCTGCCTTTGGCCGCAGGTCCACCGCCGGCTTGCAAAATTTTCGAGATTATTTTCCGCTCAACACACTGAATGCCTTCTAACGAGGACTGATCGTTGAGAGTGTGGATCGGAATGATTTTTCGGTCGGACCCGACGAGAATGTCATTTATGCTTTGAAATACCCCGAAAGTGCGCATGTTTGTGTCGAAATCTGCCTCGAAAATTCGCTCCGCAGGCGCTTCATGCTCCATCCGCTGCTGCAAACGCGTCTCCACGATCGCACGTGGTGCAACAACTCTGAGCGTGAAATCAGCTGCGGGCGCGAGGCTGAGCGCCTTTGCGAGCGCGACCTTGTCTGCGGTGCCACTGAACATTGCCAGCGACGCAATCGCCTGGACATAGCCCTGATCGAATATGACAACATCTCTGGATTGCTTCGCCTCATCCCAGCGGCGCGAAAGCTTCAATATGTGCTGCCAGAGCCGGGCCCGCCATATTCTTTTGTCTGGCGGCATCACTCTTATCATGGAAAGGGACGTTGAAAGATCCTTGATCCTGCCTCTCGGAGAAAGCAGGATTTTTAATGTTGAAAATATTGCCGATATGATCCTGAAAATAGCCAGGAAGATCCCGAGATCGACGCTCGATCCCCTCTGGCGAGGCCGGTGGCTGAGGGCAACCTTGGCGTGGTACCCCTCCTCCCGCAGGCGCCGGGCAAGGGCGTGAGCAAAGGTCCTCTTGCCGGATCCAGGCGGTCCGAAGAGTTCAATGATCATGGGTCCAATCCGATCGTGGCGATACCCGCGCGATTTCCGCGACCATCGTTGCTTCGAAGTCCGCTTGTGACGCTCATGATGTTTCCTCGAGCAGAAGGTCAGCGCTGTCCCCGAACTGGTAGCCGGCGTGCTTCTTGAGATTAACCTGCGTGAGAACGCTCCCCACAGGGACCGTAACTGACGCATCGCTCGCAAGCGTTTCCAAAACACCGCGTGCGATGCTGCGTCGCGTCCTGCCCCAGCGAACCGCGAAAAGAACCGCATCAGCCCAGCCCGTCAGAAGCCCGGCCTCCGGCCCTCCAAGTCCCAGCGGTCCATTTATGATGACGACGCTGTAGCTCGAGCGCAGCTCATCCGTGAACAGGGAACTGTCGACCGTAGACAGCAACGCCAGCAGATCCTCCGAGGGTGCGAGAGCCATGAAGTCGATTCCGATTTCAGGCATTCCCGCGATTGCATCGTGCAAGGCACAGCGTTCACTCACATAGTCTCCGAAAAAGTTGTGTGGCTTGGGCGCCGTGAATTCATCCAGGAATTCGTTCGTGAGGCGGGCGCCCGTGCGGTCAAGATCGAGGAAAAGCACTCGGCCCCCCAGTCGGGTGGCTGCCAAGGCCAGGCTCCATGCAAGCTCGGTCTTGCCATCATCCTGGACGCTGGACGTTACGAGAATGATTTGCGACGAGCGATCTCTCGCTTGCTTGGATGCTGCGGCGACAAGCAGGGATGTCACGGCGCGGCTGTATCTGGACCTCTGCTGGGCTAAAACCAGCTGCTTCAGCCGTTTGGCGTGCATTGTGGCCGCTTGTGGTATCAGCCCCAAGCACGGAACCCCGAGCGCTGCTTCAGCTTCGGCCTCGCCCCGCAAAGTCTGATCGAGGCGGCTGCGAACGACAACGAAAACCCCGGCAAGAAGCCCAAACACTACCATCCCGGGTGGAATAAGGAATATCGGCGACAGGGTCTTAGGAACCGTCGGCGGCCATGCTGCCGAAAGGACCGACACTCCGGCCGAGGGAGTTGCGATGCGCCGTATTAAGTCCTGTTGTTGGGACAGAAGCTGGTTGTATCGTTCCGTCAAGATATTGACCTGCGGCTCCAGTGCACGCAGCCCGGACAGCCGGCCGGCCGTATCGGCCACAACCGCGTCGAGCACATTCTTGCGACTTTCCAGAGCTGCAATCTGGGCCCGGTAGATGCTGGCCTCGGCAGCGAGACGAGCGGTGTCTTGTTCGATCTCGCGGTTGATCGCTTCGCTCAGATTTTTATCTGCCGTGTCATTGGCCTGGCGAGCCGCCAGGTCGGCCAGCGCCGGTGATCCGATGGCTTGCGCGAGCGAGGCGACCGATGCCCCCTCCTTTCGCAGCTCCTGAATATGTTGAAGGCGAGATTCCGTGGCGGAGAGATCCGCTTTCGACAAGGAAATCTGCTGGCTGAGTTCAGCCGTCTCCTTGGCGGCGTTGTCCGCAGCACCTTGGTCGACTGCACCATGGCTCAGCCGATACTTTTCCAGACGATCGGTCGCTTCTGCCAGATCGCGTTGTACGCCCGGCAGGGCAGCGACTATCGAGGTGAGTTCCAGTCTGTCCGCTGCTTGGCGTCTCTTCGCGAGATCGTCGATATACAATCGGGCGAACGTATTAGCCACCATGGCGGCTCGCGCCGGATCGGGATCGGTAAAGCCTATGCTGATCACTCTCGATCGCAGTTCCTGCCCAACCCTCATGCCCTTTCGCAACGCCTTTAGTTCAGCCGCATCCGCAGCTTCCGGCTTGCTTTGCGGCCAAATTCCGGCCAAGAGGCCGTCTGCAAATGAGCGCAAAATTGACCGGCCGCCGCGAGCAGGGTCGGGACGAGAACTTTCAGTTCCGGCATCACCTTGTTCGGCAGTGCCGCCGGCCTCCGTCTTGCGCAGCTCTGCCATCACGCGACGCAGATTTCCTTGCGACAAGAGCATGGTTATATTGTCGTCAATGCTGGCATCCAGCATTGCCGGAGCAGGTTCCGCGCCGGCGGGCCCAGTCCTGCTTGGAGCATCGAGGATAACTTGCGTACTCGCCTCGTAACGGACAGGGACAGCCAAACCCGCAAGCCCGGCCAAAACACCGCCCAGAACCACCATGGCGAGCAGGAATCGTTTTCTCCTCGCGACGGTAATGAGGAGTTGATGGATGGAGCTCTGCGCGTCCATCTGCTCGCGCAGCGGCCGCCTCATGCGCGGCTTGGTCTCGTGCGCGGTTACGTGCATCTCAGTGGCGCGCGGAAGTTGCTTGCGGCTGACTATGGAACCTTCCATTTTACACTCCTGCCAGTTCGAGTACGCGATACAGGTCCGTTGCCGGCGCCGGTGGCCGACGGGCCTCGTTGCGCCAGGCCTGGAACATCAACGCCGCCCACAAATCACGAGAATGATCCTGCCTTCCATCCATGTGATCTCGCCAGCACGTCTGGACCTTTGCAAAGTCGAAGATCCCGTCTCCGGAGAGGCGCATATCGGCGAGCAGATCGCTGGCCCAGATGCGCAGCGGCCCTCTCAGCCAGACTGCTATAGGGACGTCGAAGCCCTGCTTCGGCCGATCGGTCAGCTGCTTGGGAACATAGCGATGCAGCAATTGACGAAGAATCCACTTGCCTCTGCCGTGGCGAACCATTGCGTCCGCCGGCAGGCGCCAGGCGAAGTCGACAACCCGATGGTCGAGAAGCGGGCATCGCCCCTCGAGACTGGCGGCCATGCTGGCGCGGTCCAGCTTCACCAGTATGTCGCCGGGCAGATAACCGGCCATGTCGTCGTACAAGAGACGGGACAGCAGGCCATCAAGCGGCGGTGCGCCGTGAACTGATAAGGGCAGCTCATGCTGGGTGAGGTTCTCGGTCGATGATCCCCTAAGCCGCTGATACAATTCGTCCTCATCTGCCGCTGCGAGCAGCCGAGCCAAGCGATCCAACCGGTCGCTCCGCAGCGCATGCCGCGCATGCGCCGAAAACGGCAGCTTGCTGACGAGATCGTGACGGGCTGCACGAGCCAACAATCCAACACCCGCCGCAAGCGTCTGACGCAGCGGTGACGGCAGCCTATGCTGTCGTCTCGCTCGGGCTGCCATGAGATGGCGAGCGTAGCCGGCGAAGCATTCGTCACCCCCGTCGCCCGTCAGAGCCACCGTAACGTGCTGGCGGGCGAGCCTCGCCACGAGCAGAGTTGGTATCTGCGATTCGTCTGCGAACGGCTCGTCCCAGGTCTGCGGCAGTTCTGGAATGACCTCGCGCGCGGTTGCGCAAGAAAGGTGAAGTTCGGTATGGTCGGTGCCCAAATGTCGGGCAACCTCCGCAGCATGGGGAGCCTCGTCAAACCCGCCCTCTCCGAAAGCGACCGTGAACGTGCGCACCGGTTTTGTGGATTGAGCCTGCATCAGGGCTACAACGGCGGAGCTGTCGACACCACCGGATAGAAAGCCGCCCAGCGGCACATCAACGTTCATGCGTTCCCGGACCGCAAGTCGTAGCAGGCCCTCGAGCTCATCCGTCAGTTCTTCGTCAGTGCCGACAATTGGTTCCTGCCGACCTTTCGCGGCGACTTCGGCCAGCGACCACCAATATCGGATACGATGCGAAAGCGACGCGACACTGCGGGCCTCAGCGAAATCTGCGGCCGTAACCGACAGGACTGAGCCGGGCGGAAGCTTGAACACGCCTCGCCAGATGCACTTGTTATCCGGTACCCATCCCCTCGACAGCATCGACGTGGCGGCATCGACATCGAGTTCCTGACAGAAACCTGGAAAGCAGTTGATCGCCTTCAACTCGGAGGCAAAAACGAGCGCATCGCGTGTTGAAGCGACGTAAAGCGGCTTTTTGCCCATTCGGTCGCGGGCGAGATGAAGGGTCCTCGTCTTCATATCCCACAACCCAAAAGCGAACATGCCGGCGAAGCGAGTGAGTGCGGTATCGAGGCCCCAACTCTCGATCGCGCACAGCATGACTTCGGTATCGCAGGTGCCGCGGAAACGATGGCCCGCGCCTTCAAGTTCGCGGCGCAGATCCTGGAAATTGTATATTTCGCCGTTAAAGGTGATGGTATATCGGCCAGTGGCCGAATGCATCGGCTGGTGTCCCGCCTCCGACAAGTCGACGATGGCCAAACGCCTGTGGCCGAAGGCAACGCCGGCTTCACGATCTGTCCAGAAGCCGTCGCCATCAGGCCCACGGTGACGAAGGGCTGTCGTCATTTGCGCTATTGCCCTCAGCGGCTTCACACTAGCCGCATCGGGTGCAAGAAGAATTCCGGCAACCCCACACATCCCGTCACCCCAAGTCCCTGGAAGTTTTGCTGGAAGTAGCCGACACTGCTCGCGGCGTTCCGGCAACAAGGCAGAGGGTCAGCGCAAACCAAACGATCGGGTGGCGGATGATCAGGTGCGGAAACCCGTAAATCATGATCGCCACCACCAGCGCAAAAAGCGCATCGAGCTTCGCACGCCATGCTGACATGGCCGCCGAGCCGACGATCCAAAGCAGGGCCAGGACCGCAACCAGACCACCTTGCGTGTACAGATCGAGAATCGTGTTGTGAGCCTCGAAAGGTTCGGGCAGAAACTGCCGATATTCGACCGAGGGGCGGTCCACATGCGGGCCAGGACCAAGGCCAAGAGACGCTGACGTCACGCCCTTGTAGACTGCATTACCCCAGAGCCTGACGCGAAGTGTAACGGTTGAGTCGGTCTCCTCGCCGCCCCTCCCCTTGCTGAGGCTCTTGGCGAAATTTTCGGCGCTGCTTATGTCCCTGAGAACGTAGGGCGTCATCGACATCGCCAAGGGGAGGAAGCCGACCATCAGGAGGACGGCGACTTGCCGCGAAACGCTGCCCTTGTCACCGGTCGTAAGCCATGTCCGAACCCGCAGTCCTAGAAATACCAGGCAGCTCACGACGCCTGTAAGAAGATAGGCATCACTCTTTGTCAGCCTACCGACGTAGACGGTCAGAACAAGGCTGCTGAACCCGATCACCCTCCCCCATGGACTGCTTGTGGTCGTAGCAAGATGCAAAGCCAGCGGACCAAAAATTGCGCAATAGATAGCAATTTGGTTCGGATTCTCGGACCAGCCCATGAAGCGATCCCAGAACCAGGGATTGACACCGGGTTGATGGATCCAACCCCACGCAAGTGCCAGCTGAAAGGTAAAGCATGCATTTGCTATCCAGATCACCCACCAGGCAGTGCGGCGCAGGTGGCGATCGGCGTCGGGCTCTGCGGCAGCCAGGCAGGTGACGCTGGCCAGCAGCATGTATGCCATTATGTCGTGAATCGGCGCCGAGAGGTCCAGAACCGCCGTGGTCAGTAAGCCGACAATCGCACCGACCGCCAGGGTGAACGTCATGATCAGCCAGAAGGTCGCAAGACGGAATAGGGCCGGCGTGGCCTCCAAGCGACCACCGGCGATTACTCGCCCGATCGACAGCATGATCCAAAGCGATAAGAACAATTCGGTATATCCGAAGGGCAATCCCGGAACACCGAACTGCGTCGCATAGCCCATCGCAATGCCGCTGGCCAGCAACGCATCCCGGATCATCGGCGTGCTCCACCCAATCCGCGGCTTGCGGCATCCCCTTCAAGCAAGATCGGGGACGCCGGTCGAGCAAGACCGCCGTGGGATTCGACGCGAAGGACGCTTTTGTAGAGATCGCAATACTGGTCGACCACCCACGGCAGCGCGAACTGCTCCCGGACGAGTTCGACAGAACGACCGCCCATGATCTCTCCGCGACCACGGTCGGACAGGATGTCTATTATTCGTGACGCAAGGCAATCAGCATCGTGCGGTGGGACGAGATAGCCGTTCCATCCGTCTTCAACCACGTCATTGCAGCCTGGCATCCTTGAGGCGACGATAGGCAATCCCGCCAGTCCTGCCTCCAGCAGGACGCGCGGGATCCCTTCCCTATATTGTGTCGGAAAGGCGAACAGATCGGCCATGCCAAGAAGGGCTGGAACATCGCGTCGCGGACCCAAGGCGATGACATGGGGGGCATATCGATCGATGTCCGATTTGTCGACGGCAAATGGCCCTTCGGATTCCCATGGACCGACAAGCACGAAGCGCGCATCAGGCCTTTTAGATAGGACCCGTGGGACCGCTTTGAGAAGTGTCGGGATACCCTTCTGGCGGGTCAACCGACCGACAAAAATTACGACTTCGGCGGACTGGAGCCCAAGCTCTTCACGCATTTTCGCCGCTGACGGGGCAAGATGCCTTGCCATGGCGAACGCATCGACGTCGATTCCAGAACTGCGGATCAGCCGCCCGCTGCCGCGTCGGATCAGTCGATAGCGTTCAAAGAAAGCCTGATCGTCCCGATTTTGGAAGACCGTCGCAGCCGTCCAGAAGGACGAAAGCCATTGCAGTCCGCAAAAGACTGGACGCAGGGCCAGAGCCCGTGGCTCCAGCGACGAGAATGTCCAGCCCAGACCATTGATCGTGCGGATGACGGGGGTCTTCCCGCGCACCGCAAGTGGCGTCAGCAGGTTCGGTTTGGTGTCGAAACTTTGGACAACATCTGGTTGCAGTTCCGACATTAATTTTCGAATCGTTCTGATGGCGCCCCATTCCCCGCTGCCGCCGCTGGCAAATCGGTCGAAACCATAGCGGCGATGAGGAATGCCATGCCGCAAAAACGCGGCTTCACCGCCACTCGAGACTGCAGTGACCCGAAAACCCCTTTCGCGAAGCGACATCAGGAACGGAATTCTTAAGGCGTGATCCTCGCCTCCCACACACACCAGATGCGGGTTCATCCTGCCTCTCCCGACCATGTGCCGTCCCCGAATCGCGGGAAGTGGCCGGCTTTTGACTCTGCCTTCATGACCTTGGTTTCGCTTCTTCTGCGTGTATGGATGCCAAGTCACGGTACGGGCAGGCTTGCCTACTGTCCTCGTCTGTTTGCATGAGGCAAACCGCATTTGGATCAAGGTGTTGCGACGTCAGGCAGCTAAGTCTCCGGCTTGGCGAGGCAATCCACGCCCAAGGCCTGCACAGGTGTGATACCGAGGCCGCATGGCGGGCCTCCTCGACGCGCATATCCTCCTGCGTGGTGAAGGGTATGGCGGGATCATTTGCGCGTCGAACTTGAGGAAAAATCCTGCAGGCGCGTTCGCCGGCGGGCGGGCAACCAAAGACTGCGCTTCGGATAGTCGTCGGTTGTCAGACCTCGGTCTGGGTCGGTGCTTTGCCGGCCCGAGCATCGTCCCGACCGTGGGCCGGTGCCTCAGTAGGCTGGTTGAACCGCATCTCAGTCACTTCCGCCCTGGTAGAATCTGTCTGCGACCAACAGGTAACCTAGCTCGACCATCTCCGATGCCGGCAATGTCGTCGGCGGATGACATCGTTGTAGGCGAGCACCTGCCCACTGTGTCCACAGAAAATTGGGTTGCGACGCCAGAGAACATGGCCTGGCTCAGCACCTGGCTTAACGCAGTCAGATTTGCCCGTAGGTAAGTGTATATTGTACAGAAAAGCTATTATGGCTGCCGTTCTATTCATAGCCTCTAGTTGCCCGGCAGTTAAACTCAGACTTTTGTGGCGCCACTTCGGCGGGTCAGCACCACCAAGGAATCTTCGCGAAATACCGGCATCGACGCCATCTATAATCTTATTGAAAGGCAAAATACTCGATAGGAAATCACTGTCGAAGACGGATCAGACATAAGAATGTTAAAGACCAATCTGAAAAAAGCGTACAATTTATCTTAATGCCTTGGTTAATGTATACGAGGATAAAATGGAACGTTGCTTTGCGATATCGTGGTTATCTTAAGTAAAATTCTGCTTCCGTGAGGCGATCCTGCCGGTGATCAACGAATCTATCAGAGGGGTGCGGGTATGTGATTTGAAGCTAATATACGCCGTCGAGTAGGCAGGCACCGCGGGGGCTAAGAAAAAAAGGATTATCAATGGCACTTCATTTCGCAGCAGGTGGGTCCGCCACAGAAGTCGCAAGCGCCGGTTTCAATCTGGTCGACGTTCAATACCTCGACCAGGTCAATGAGCTGCCGGATGGCACGAAGGCTATGGTCTGGCTCAACGAGGGCGAGGGCGTGACCCAGTCCTTTATCGACAAAGTCACCCCCTTCCTTGGCAATCCGAAGGTGTATGGGTTTTTTCTCGTCGACGAGCCGGATCCCACCGGCCAATACCATACCCAGGTAGACGCTGAGGATCTGAAAGCCGAATCCGACTGGATCCACTCTCGCATGCCAGACGCCAAGACCTTCATCACCGCGATGGACATGGGGTCAGCCGAAAACTCGGATTTTTCCAACACCTACAACTATGACAACACGCATATCGATCTGTTTGGAATAAGCGCCTATCCGGTGCGCACCGGCACAGACACGGTCGACTACGACATGATCGACAGAACCGTGGCTGCTGCGGTGGAGTCGGGCATCCCGACCAGCCAGATCGTTCCGATCCATCAGACCTTTGGCGGCGGCAATTGGACGACCAACACGGGCGGCAAATACGTCATGCCGACGGCGGATCAGTTGGAGACGATGATGGACCGATGGGACGAACTGGTTCCGTCGCCCGAATTCGACTTTGCTTATGCCTGGGGTTCGCAGGAAGGCGACGTCGCACTTGAAAGCTCGCCGGAACTGCAGGCTGTTTTCCGGGAACACAATCTTCAGGATGAGGCCCCGGCCACACCTCCAGTTGGCGATTCTGACACACCTCCAGTTGGCGATTCTGACACGCCGCCAGTTAGCGATTCTGGCACGCCTCCAGTCAGCGATTCTGGCACGCCCCCATCCGACGACCCTGCCCAGACCATTGAGGGAAATGCCGGTGCCAACACTATAAACGGCGGCGGCGATGCCAACACTATAAACGGCGGCGGCGGTGCCGACACTATGATCGGCCATGGCGGCAACGACGAATACTATGTCGACAATGCCGGCGACAAGGGGGTCGAGTCCTCTGGCCAAGGTCAAGACAGGGTGTGGACCTCTGTGAGCTATGCGCTCTCAGCCGGCTCATCGATTGAAGTCCTTGGCACCACGAAGGACGCCGGCACCACGGCAATCAACCTCACCGGCAACGAGTCGGCCCAAACCATCCAGGGCAATGCCGGCGCCAACGTCATCAACGGCGGCGGCGGTGCCGATAAGTTGAGCGGCTTTGGCGGCGACGACGATTACTATGTCGACAATGCCGGCGACGAGGTGGTCGAGTCCTCTGGCCAAGGTCAAGACAGGGTGTGGACCTCTGTGAGCTATGCGCTCTCGGCCGGCTCATCGATTGAAGTCCTTGGCACCACAAAGGACGCGGGCACCACGGCAATCAACCTGACCGGCAACGGGTTGGCCCAAACCATCCAGGGCAATGCCGGCGCCAACGTCATCAACGGCGGCGGCAGTGCCGATAAGTTGAGCGGCTTTGGCGGCAACGACGTTTTCGTCTTCAATAGCGCCCTTGGTAACGGCAATGTCGACAAGATTACCGACTTCAACCCGTCCCAGAACAAGATCCATCTCGACGACGCGATTTTTGCCGAGCTTGAGTTGGGCACGCTCGCATCCGACGCTTTCTTTGCGGGCAAGGCCGCGCACGACAGTTCGGACCACATCATCTATAACAATTCAACCGGAGCGCTCTCTTTCGACAGCGACGGAACAGGGGACGCGTCTCAAACACAGTTCGCCACTCTTTCTCCAGGTCTCTCGCTTACGGCAGGTGCATTCTTTGTGACCTGAAGGAGCTAGCGGGAAACGACATCGCGCGAGGGCCCGCGCTCGCCAACGGAGACAGGTGGATAAACTGCACCTTGAAGCCTGTCTCTTTTGGCGGCGTGGATGCTCTGGCGCGAATGGCCGGCGCCACTTGGCGCACCCGACATAATTCGAACCTGTCACCCTCTGCCTTCGGAGGGCGCGCCCAACGGCCGTTCGGGAAAACCAGGCGATCCCAACCGACTGGCTATTTATCCAACATTGCCGTCATCAAGTTTCGCGCAAGTCCCTGCAGTCAAATCGCATGAAAA
>NZ_JBVVQU010000059.1:0-36211 GCF_055811555.1 Mesorhizobium sp. WSM4813 | reverse complement strand
CGAGGTGGATGTTGAATCAGCACAAGACGCAGCTGTCACATCACAATCGATTCATCGACCACAGGACGTGCTCTAGCTTGACCAAAGATAACGAACCCGCGAACAACAGCCTCTTTTTGGGGGATGGATTTGCGCAATGGCTGATGGCAGTCACCGGCGTTATAGCCGCCCTGATTAGTGGTTGGGCCGTTTGGCTTTTGCAGGGGACTCTCGTAGCTACCAACAGGACTGCAGAGGCGGCCTCTGAAAATACGCCGGCCATGATTGCTGCCGAGCGCCCACATGTCCGGCTTTTCCGAACCATCAAGCAAGTTGATAAGAGCGGCAAGGTCATTGCCGTTGACGGGGTGAACTTCAGAAACGTCGGACGTACACCAGCCTTGGTCAAAAGTCTCGCCATTGAATACGTACTGGCGAAAACTCCACCCCTTCCATCTGAATGCAGAAGGAAAAGGTCCTTTCCCGATGACTCTGTCATGGCCCAACGCGACGAAGAGTGGCCGAGAAAGCATTATGTTCCCCCCATGGATGGCGAGGCAAAATTGAGCGAGCTTTTGCCTGGTCATGGAAAGGATGGCTTCCGGCTTTTCGTATACGGAGAGGTTGTCTATTCCGATGCTTTTGGAAAAGAAAGAAAGACAGGCTTCTGTCGGGTTTTCACTGGAAGAGAATTCACCTACAATCAGAGTGATATAAACGAAAACAGACTTTTGAACTATGCCACGTGAGATTTAGTTCAAGCAGTCTTTGCTTTTTGAATGGTGCACTCTCCGTGCGAAGGAAATCTGGTTAATGCATGGCCGCTCACATGATTTTTCTCTGTCGCCTCCGCCGACACAGGACGGACGACTGCCGCAGATTTCCAATTTCAGTTCCGCGGCAAATGGCCTGAAACCTCGGCGCCCGCGGCCGGCGGCAGCGCCAGGAAGCGGAACGAGGCGGCGAGCCCGATAGCGCCGATTGCCAGGAAGGCGAGGCGGAAGTCGACGACGTCGAGCGCCGGTCCGCCCCTCGCGATCTGCGACAGGTTGAGCAGCGCCGCCGCGACCGCCACGCCGAACAGCATCGCCACCTGCTGCAGCATGCTGGACAACGTCGCCGCCGAACTGCGCTGCGATGAAGCCACGTCGGCGAAGGTTAGCGTGTTGAGCGCGGTGAATTGCATCGAACGCGTCAATCCGGCAATCAGCATCAGCGCCACCACCAGCGCTTGCGGGGTCTGCGGCGACATCGCCGCGCAGGCCAGGATCGACAGGGATGCGATCACGCCGTTGCCGACCAGCACCGAACGGAAGCCGAGGCGCCTCAGCGTCGGTGTGGTCACCGACTTCATGCCGAGATTGCCAAGGAAATACGCGAGGATCAGCATGCCGGCATCGACGGGTCTGAGGCCGAAGCCGACCTGGAACAGCAGCGGCAACAGGAACGGCGTGGCGTTGATGGCGACCCGGAAAATGGTGCCGGCCGACAGCGTCGATATGGCGAAAGTCTGTACCTTGAATGCCGTGAGGTCGAGCAGCGGATTTCTGGCGCGCGCCAGATGACGCACGGCCAGCCAGCCGATTAAGGTGCCGGCGACAAGCAGCGCTACGGTCGGCATGGCGCCGTCTTCCGGATGGGCGATGCGCTCGAGGCCGTAGAGCATTGAGGCGAGCCCGACCGAGGTCAGAAGAAAGCCCGGCCAGTCGAGCGGCCTGGTTTCGGAAGCGCGGTCGCCGGGAATGAAGCGGGCGACCAGTGCCAGGCCAGCCAGCCCGAGCGGAATGTTAATGAAGAAATTCCAGTGCCAGGAGAGATAGGTGGTGATGAAGCCGCCTAGCACCGGCCCGATCACCGGCGCGAACAGCGCCGGCCAGGTGATCAGTGCGGTGGCATTGAGAAGCTCGGACTTCGAGGCGTTGCGCAGCACCAGGATGCGGCCGACCGGCGTCATCAGCGCACTGCCCAGGCCCTGCACGGCACGTGCGGCGACGAACTGGGTCAGGTTCTGCGAGATGCCGCAAGCGATCGAGGCCAGCGTGAACAGCGCGATCGCCACGAGGAAGATGCTGCGCGCGCCGAAGCGGTCGGCGAGCCAGCCCGACAGCGGCACGAACACCGCCATCGTCAGCATGTAGACGGTGATGCCGACGCTCATTGTCACCACCGGCACGCCGAAGGATTCTCCCATCTGCGGCAGCGATGTCGAGATGATCGTCGAATCCAGAAGTTGCATGAAGAAGGCGACGGCGACGATCAGCGCCACGCGCCGCGCCTGCCGCGCCGCCGTCGCAGTCTCGGCCAAGGCTTTGTTTTCGGGAATGGCGGTCATGCGCAGAATTGTACGAAAGTTTTTCCCGCGCCACTGGGAACCAGGCAGTTGTCCGGCAAATCGATGACGCAACGGTTAGAACAGCATTTGGGCGACGCCGTCCAGACAGGGACCAACAAACTTTCGTGTCGTATCGCGACCTGTTATGCGATGGTGAAACTCGCCATCGAACCTCTTTCGACTTGGGAACTGTGTGCGCATGAAACCCATCTACATCGATTATCTCAACGCCCTCGACATCGAAGCGCTTGATATGACCGAGGCGGAGATCATCGAGGCGGTCGAGGCCGGACTGGTGGCGCAGGGCAAGGGCCAGACTGTGATCGAGCCGCGCGTCCATCTCGAGCCGGACCCGTCCTTCAACGGCCATTTCAATGTCCTGCGCGGCTACGTCGCGCCGCTCGATGCGGCCGGGGTCAAGATCGTCGGCGACTATGTCGACAATTACCTGCATGGCCTGCCGTCGGAATTCGGCATCCTAAATCTCTTCGATCCGCGCACCGGCACGCCGCGTGCCATACTCGACGCCACTGTGATCACCGACATGCGCACTGGCGCCGTCACCGCCATCGGCGCCAAACATCTGGCGAAAAAGACGTCGAATATCCTCGGCCATGTCGGCGCGCGCGGCACCGCCTACTGGAACGTGCGCCTGCTCGACCATCTTTTCGACTTCGACGAGATCCGCGTGCATTCGCGCCGGCCCGAAAGCCGCGACGGCTTTGCCGCCAAACTGTCCGCCGATCTCGGCAAGAAGGTTACGGCGGTCGCCGACTGGCGCGCTTGCGTCGAGGGCGCCGACGTCGTCGTCGAGGCCTCGCGGCTGCCGGAACCGCAGCCGCTGCTGAAGACCGAATGGATAAAGCCCGGCGCGCTGGTGATGCCCTACGGCACGATGAGCGCGGTGGAGCTGTCGTTGACCGACATCATGCAAAAGATCGTCGTCGACGACTGGGGGCAGTGCAAGGGCGGCAAATTCGGCTCGCTGCGCGCCCATGTCGAGACCGGACGCCTGAGCGAGCAGACCCTGCACGCCGAACTTGGCCAGATCGCCGCCGGCCTCAAGTCGGGGCGCCAGAGTGACGACGAGACGATCCTGTTCTGGCATCGGGGCCTGTCGCTCTCCGATATCGCGCTGGGCAAGGCGATGCTGGCCAAGGCGCAGGCGCAAGGCATCGGCCAGCGGCTGCGCTTCGCATGAGCGCGCTCGTCCTCACCGGGGCCGACATCATAGTCGAGGATGTCGCGGCAGTTGCCCGCGACAGACGCAAGGTGGAAGTAGCCCCCGCGGTTATGGAGAGGCTGGACCGCGCGCGAAAAGTGCTCGACCGCGCCGCCGCTTCTGGTCAGCCGATCTATGGGCTCAACACCGGGCTCGGCGCCAATCTCGGCACGTCGGTCAGCGGCGACGCCAGCGCCTTCCAGCGCCAGTTGCTGGACGGCCGCAGCGGCGCGGTGGGTGACGTGCTGCCGCAAGACATCGTGCGCGCGACGATGCTTGCCCGCGCGGCGATGTTTTCGGCCGGCGGTTCGGGCATTTCACCGGAGGTTTTCGTCGCGCTCATCGACGCGCTCAATGCCGGCGTCCATCCGGTGATGCCGTCGCTGGGTTCGATCGGCGACAGCGACCTGGTGCTGATGGCAACGCTCGGCCGCATGCTGACCGGCGACGGCGAAGCCGATTTTCAGGGCCGGCGCATGTCGGCGGCCAAGGCGCTGGCAATGGCGCGCCTCGCCTCCGTCAGCCTCGCCCCCAAGGACGGGCTGTCGCTGATAAGCGCCTCGGCGGTGTCCGCCGGCAGCGGCGCGCTGGCGGTCGCCGACGCATTGTCCGCCTTTGCACAACAACAGCAGGCGGGCGCGCTGACGATGGAGGGCATCGGCGCCAACCAGACGATCCTCGATCCGCGCCTGCAGGCGGCACGACCGGCCGCCGGCCAGCAGCAGGCGGCAAAAGGCTTGCGCGATCTTCTGGCACGCGACAAGGCGCCGACGCCGACGACTTTGCAGGACCCGCTGTCGATCCGCTGCATGCCGTCGATCCATGGCGCGCTGTTACAGGCAATCGACCATGCCAGGCAAGCCGTCGAGATCGAGCTCAATACCGCCGCCGACAATCCGCTGGTGCTGGGCGACGACGACATGGTGCTGTCGACCGGCAATTTCCACACCGCGTCGCTGTCGCTTGCCTTCGAGACGCTCAGCCTTGCCATCGCTCAATGTGCGACCGCCTGTGCCGCCCGCTTCATCCAGCTCACCGGCTCAGGCCGCAACGGCCTGCCCAAATATCTATCGCCGGTCGGCGGCGCTTCGGCCGGCTTCGTGCCGCTGCAAAAGACAGTGACCGCGATCCTCGCCGCCATCCGCCACAAGGCCAACCCGGTGATGCTCGATTTCTTGCCGGTCTTCGAAGGCGTCGAGGACCATGCGACGCAAGCACCGCTGGCCATTTCGAAATGCGCCGACATGATCGTGCTGTGGCAGCGGCTGATCGCCTTCGAACTAATGGCCGCCGCCCAGGCCGTCGACCTGCGCGACGGGCTGACGTTGGCGTCGGGCACCGCGGGAATTCAAGCAGCCGTGCGTGCCCTCGGCGCGCCGCTTAGGGAAGACAGAGCGCTGGGTATCGACGCCGAGGCGCTTTACGCTGCGCTGGCTACCGGAACATGGCGGCCGTAGCACGGGCCGTCGCATGTGCCGGCTGACGATATTCTCGAGCAGGTCCTAGCTAGCCGGCGCGTGTCATCCGGCGTCGATCTTCTCCATGAACAGACCGAACTGGTCCGGATCCATATGCACGACATGCCTTTCTTCGGGATAGGCCAGGCTGTTTACGTCGGCGACATATTCGGAAAAAGCGGCGATGCGTTCCGCCTGCAGGCGGTCATATTCGGCGGCGAAATTGCGGTAGACCTTGGAATGGCGGGGCATGTGGCCGCGGTTCTGGCCAAGGATGTCGTCGGCAAACAGATATTGCGCGTCGCAGCCAGTGCCCGCCCCCATCGACAGCATGATCAGCGAAGTGCGTTCCGAGATCGCCTTGGCCACCTCCACCGGCACCACTTCGATCTCGGCGCCGACCGCGCCTGCGGCCTCATACTGCTTGACAGCCTCGAAAATCTGCATGGCGCTGTCGGCGGTCTTGCCGACGGCCTTGAAGCCGCCGGTCCAGGTGGCGCGCGACGGGATCAGGCCGACATGGCCGATCACCGGTATATTGTCATCGGCCAGCCGTTTGACGGTGGCATAACCAGCGCTGCAATAGACCGCGTCCGCGCTTGCCTTGTAGAGCCGGAACGCCCAGCGCACGAAATCGTCGGCTGTGCCGATCTCGTAGAAATTGTCGCCCGGCATGGTGAACAGGCTGGGTGCGGCATCGCGATATTGCGGGTTGAGCACCAGCTCCGGCGGCACTGAGACGATGTCGACCCCGGCTCTTTCGGCGGCCTCGGCCTCGTCCATCGTCAGCACGCGCAGCATGGTCAATTGCCGCTTGCCCTTCATGGCGCGCAGATCGGCGATCGTCGGTCTTTTACGGCTCATCGATTTGGTCCCCTTTGTTACGTGAACGGAAGGCCGGTCAGGATTCAATTTGCATGATCTTTTCCAAACCGAAGGTCAGCGCAGCAAAAACCGGTTCCCGCTTTTCGGGATCATGCTTTAGATCTGGATCATCACCTTGCCAGCTTCGACCTTGACCGGATAGGTCTGCAGATTGACGCAGACGGGAGCCCCTTTGGCCTGGCCGGTCTTGTAATTGAAGCGGCCATTATGCTTGGGGCATTCGATGATGTCGTCTATGACAAGCCCATCGGCCAGGTGGGCCCTCTCATGCGTGCAAAACCCGTCGGTGGCAAAGAATTCGTCGTCAGGGGAACGATAGATCGCGAAGGTGCGGCCGCCATGATCGAAGCGCATGACATCCTCTTCGTCGACATCGTCCACGGCGCACGCTTCGACCCAATCGGCCATCTCTATTTCTCCCTTTCTGCATTGCGGCGGCGCGCGGTGCCTATTCAGCCGCTGCCGACATTGTTCACTTCGTGGAACTCGCCACGATAGGGCCGTGCCGTCGGCGGCAGTTCGCGCTTGAGGAAATAGTCCTCGTATTTGAGTTGCCTGAGCAGGACCGGCCAGACCTCGCGATAGGCATGCCATATTGATGGGTTCGGCTCAGGCAAATCGTGCTTGATCAATTCGTGCAGCCTGGGCAGCGCATGATAGGGCACCATCGGGAACATGTGATGCTCGACGTGGTAGTTCATGTTCCAGTAGATGAACCGGCTGATCGGATTCATGTATACGGTGCGGGTGTTGAGCCGGTGGTCGACCACGTTGTCGGCCAGGCCGATGTGCTGCAGCAGGCCGGTCAGCACCATGTGCCAGGTGCCGTAGAGGCGCGGCACGCCGATGAGCACCAGCGGCACCCATGATCGAACAGTGAGGGCGAGTGCAATTGTGGCGATGTAGATGGCCACATGCCAGCGCGCGGCGATGACGGCCTTGTGCTGTTCCATCTCGGGAACGTAGCTTTTCTCGTCGGGCGTGAGCTTGCCGAATGCCTGGCGCACCAGCGCCGGAAGCGAATAGCGAAAATCGAGGATGCCGGTGAAGGCGAGTGCGGTGCGCAGCAGGTCCGGCGGGCGCATCACGGCAATCTCGGCATCGCGCCCGACGATGACGGTGTCGGTGTGGTGGCGGGCATGGCTCCAGCGCCAGGTCACCGGATTGCGCATCAGCATGAAGCTGGCGATCTGGTAGACCACATCATTCATCCAGCGCGTCCGGAAGGCGGTGCCATGGCCGCATTCGTGCCAGCGCGAGTCGCTGGAGGAGCCGTAGAGCACGCCATAGACGAAGAAGAACGGCACGCACCACCAAGTGCCCCAGAAATAAACGCCGGCGGCAGCTGAAGCCAGGATGGCGGCGATCCAGATGATCGTGTCGCGGATCGCCGGACCGTCGGAACGCTGCATCAACTCCTTGATCGCCTTGCGCGGGACCTCGGTGTGGTACCATTCGGCCGAAGCCAGCCCCGTCTCGATCGCGATGCGTGTGCTCTCGCCAACCAGGCTGTAGTCGCGCTTCATTGTGCCAGCCATTGTGACCTCCAAATCCTGATGGGCCGCGAGCCCTCCCCGCTCCGACCGGAACCAGCCTCCCAACCGGTGCTTCGCGTCGTCCTCGCCATCATCACGACCTGCCTCCGAGCACCGGAAAATTGCCTGACGGCCGCGGATAATCCTCCCGCGGCTGCCTGGCGATCGCTGCGATCCGGCTCTCGGCGGCAGCGATATCGTCAGCACCGTCGAGAACCCGGAACACCGCATTGTAGGAGCGGCTTTCGCCATGCTCCAGCCAGATCATCTCGCCGCGCTCGCGCGCCGCCAGATTGCCGAGCACGTGATGCGTCGACGGCTCTATGCCCAGCGCATACTGTCCCGCCTGGAAATTCTGCCACTGATAGGCGCAAGGCAACTGGTCTTTACGCGTGACGACCTCAAGGCCGAGGCCAAGATGATCGTTGACCACGGCCACCGGCACCTCACCCTTGGCGTCGGCGCCGAGCTCGTGCTGCCAGACCTGTTCCTTGAAACCCAGTTGCGGCGCCGGCACGGTGCGGTAACCAACTTTCTGCGCCTCGTAGCGCTCACCGGCATGTCCGGCCCACACCACATCCCGGATCGGCGCCAGATAACGAGACCCCTCGTCGAGCACGGGATGGCTGACATTGATGTGGTAGAAATACATATGCGGCGTCCGATTGAAGCCGTGATTGACGACACGGTCCGAAAGCCGGATCTCATTGCCGCCGACATCGGCCTCGATCCGCCGCAGCAGATGCAGATCCTCGCCGAACACAGCCGATTGCTGGACGATGCCTTCGGCCCACAGCACGCAGCGGTCGCCGTCCCAGGCCTCGCCGTAGCCGGTCAGCCGCGCCGGAATGGTGCTGACGCGGCCATGCAGCGAATGGCGCACCGTCTTCTTCGGCGGATAATTGTAGGTGTCGGCAGGTACCTCGTTCATGAACAATATATGGTCGAGGCCGCAGGTGAGCAGAAGGCCGGAAAACGACCGCGCCCAGGCCAGCCCCTCCTCGCCTTCATACTCGTGCAGGCCGGGATGGCGAAAACCGCTCGGCGAATGCCAGCCGATCGCCTGGCCCTTGAAGTCGCAATCGGCGATATCAAGCGCCCGGTCGACCAGCGCGGTGAAGCGCAGGCCGGAACCGGTGCGGAATTCGAGCATCCGTATGCCGCGCTCCACCCCGTCGCCAAGTGTCATCAGCCGCACGCCGGCGAACTGCGACAGCATGCCGGACCGCTCCGAGACCTGCCGGCGCGATAGCGTCTTGCCGTAAAGCTCTACCATGTGACGGCCAGTTCCTTCACTTTGCTCTCGTCTCCTTGAGCAGGGCCGACATGTCGGCGCCGGTGATGATGCTTTCCACGGTCAGCAGGTCGGTATCGGCGACCGTCTGCTCGGCGACGATCTCGCCGCGGCGCATGACGATGATGCGGTCGGCGACCTGGAAGACGTGGTGAATGTTGTGGGTGATCAAAAGCACCGAATGGCCGGCCGCGCGCACGTCCTTGACGAAGCGCAGCACGCCGTGTGTTTCCTCGACGCCGAGATTGTTGGTCGGCTCGTCGAGGATGATGACCTTGGCGGCGAACTGCATGGCGCGCGAAATAGCAATCGACTGGCGCTCACCGCCCGACAGCGTGCTGACCAGCGCATCGGCGTCGAGCTTTTTCGAAATGCCGACGCGCTTCAAAAGTGCCGCGGCGGCATCGCGCAGCTTGGCGAGGTCGAGCGGCGCGAACACGCCCAGCCATTTCAAGTTGACCGGCTCGCGGCCGAGAAAAAGATTGCGCGCGATGCTCAGGTCCGGCGCCAGCGACGTGTCCTGGTGGATGGTCTCGATGCCGAGATCCATCGCGTCGCGCGTCGAGCGGATCGAGACCTTCTGGCCGCGCACATAGATGTCGCCGCGGTCGACGGGAAACACACCGGAGATCGCCTTGATGAGGGTGGATTTGCCGGCGCCATTGTCGCCGAGCAAGGCCACCACCTCGCCCTCGTTGAGTGTGAAGGAGGCGCTCTTCAGGGCGCGGACGCTGCCGAAGGACTTTTGCAGGTTCTGCAGCCGAAGCACTTCCATGGTCAGCTCCTGGCGGCGTTTTTCTGCAGCAGAGCGTGCAGGATGAGCATGGCAAGGATGATGACGCCGACGAAGATGTTGTAGGCGAGCCCCGGCACGCCGATCAGCACGATGCCGTTGCGGATGCTGCGCAGCATCAGCGCACCGACGATCGTGCCCAGGATGGTGCCGCGCCCGCCGGTCAGCGCCGTGCCGCCGACCACCACCATGGCGATCACTTCGAGCTCGTAACCGGTACCGGCCACCGGCGACGCGGCCGAGATGCGGAAGGCGCTGATCATCCCGGCCAGACCCGCCAGCACTGAGGTCAGGATGAACAGCCAGATCTTGACCGCATCGGCCGGCACGCCGCGCGCCACGGCGGCGTTGCGGTTCGAACCGATGGCACTGATCCAGTTGCCGAGCTTGGCGTAGTGCAGCACATAGATCGCCAGCAACGACAGGGCGATGAACCACCACAGCGAGGTGTAGAACCGGAACGACCCGATGTTGAAACTGCCGGCCAGCAGAGTCACGAAAAGCCGGGCTGGTCCCACGACTTCAGCGGAAAGCCTTGCGTGATGTAAAGCGCCGCCCCTCGCACGACGAGCAGCATCGACAGCGTCACCAGGAAGGAGGAGATGCCGATCTTGGTGACGATCAATCCGTTGATCGCCCCGATGGCCACGCACAGCAGCAGTCCGGCCAGCAGCGCCACGCCGATGTCGACCTGGCCGCTCTGCACCAGCAGCATGACCACGACCGGCGCCAGACCAAACACGGCGCCGACCGAAAGGTCGAACTCGCCCGCCGTCAGAAGCAGCGTCATGCCGAGCGCGATGATGCCGAGTTCGGGCAGGAACGCCATCATGTTGGAGATGTTGAGCGGCGACAGGAAATTGGCGTCGGCGACGGCGAACGCCACCAGCAGCACAATGAGGATGACGAGCGAGGAGAATTGCGGCGAGCGGATCAGGCTCGACCTGCGTTTGGCCCCAGGCATTTCCTCTTCAGCGGCAATTGTCATGACGGATTGGACCATACCTTGGAGCGACGCCCGCCGCCTGCGCGGCGGGCGTCAATTTCCATCACTTGTTGTAGAGTTTCAGGATCGGCTCGACGCTTGTCGCGTCGTAGAGGCTGAAGGTGTGGATGTCGTAGCCGATCGGTTCGCCCGAGGCGGCAAGCCCGAGCAGCGCGACTGGCATGAAGCCCTGCGCCGACGGGAACTGCCAGGCGGCCGCGTTGACGAAGCCGGCCTTGACGGCCTCAGCGGTTTCCCTGGAATTGCCCCAGCCGACGACTGGGATCTTGCCAGCCGGCACGCCGGCGCCGTCGAACACCCGCTTGATGCTGGCCGCGACGGAGTCGCCGAGCGCGATGATCGCCGGCGGATTGTTGGCCACCATATAGTCGGTCATCTTGGCGATGATGCCGGCCGGATCGGTGCCGCAATCGACCACGTCATATTTGATGCCGAGCGGATCGAAGACGCTGGCGATGCCTTCAGTCTCGAGCTGCTGGTAGCTGGCTCCAGGCACTTCCACCGGCAGGAACACCTTGTCGCCCTGCTTCACCATCTTGTGGTCGACCAGGTATTTTGCCCAGATGGCGCCGGCCTCCTTGAGGTCAGCGCCGACATAGGCCTGCCGTCCGGTCGCCGGATCGTCGGTGTTGAAGAACACGATCGGGATGCCCGCAGCCTTGGCCGCCTTCACCTCTTCCGTCCACAGTCCTGGCTGGGCCGAGGTGGTGCCGATGCCGTCGGGCTTGGCGGCAAGTGCTGAGTTGAACGCTTCCTTCTGCGCCGCCATGTCGCCGCCGCTGAAGGAGATCTTGCAGGTCACCTTGAGCTGGTCGCAGGCCTTGGTGGCGCCGGCATTCCAGTCGAGCCAAAAGGCATCCGACGGGCCGCCATGCGACAGCAGATAGAACGTCTTCTCCTGCGCCAATGCCTGCGAGCTGAATGCGAGGCCGGCGAGCACTGTCGCGGCCGCCGCCAGTTTCAATCCGAATTTCAACATTTCGCTTCCTCCATTGTTGTTCCTCCCGGCGGAAAGCGCCGCCGCATAGCGGCGACGCAGGACTCCTATCAGAGGCCGTTGGCGCGGAACTTGCCGTCGAGGAATTTCTTGGCGCGCGGCACGTCGTCTTCCGAAAGGTGCTCGATGATGACCGGGATGTTCGGGTGCTTCTCGGCGAGCCGCTTGAGATAAAGGTCGTAGTTCAGCGAACCGAGGCCGGGGGCCGGCAGCTCGATCTCGCCGACACCGCGGAAAGTATGGCTCTCCAGCGCGTCCTCGTCGCCGATGTCGGCGTGCTTCTCCGACTTGTCGCCGCCCGAGCGCTTGACGTCCTTGGCGTGGGCTATTCTGATCTTGTCGGTCAGCGTGTCGAACACCTGATTCAGGATCTGGTCCATCCTGTCGATGTTGTGCGTCTCGAAATAGTTGGTCGGGTCCATCAACAGACCGAGGCCCGGATGGTCGACCTGTGCGAACATCCTCACCGTCTCCTCGACCGAGCCGACGACATTGTTGACATAGGTTTCGAGCAGGAAGACCGCGCCGTGGTCGTAGGCCGTCTGGGCAAGGTCGGCGATGACCTTGCGGCATTCCTCGAACCCTTCCTCGGTCTTGTTCTTGGGATGATGCACCCAGTCGGATTCGGTGTTGTAGGTGCCGGTTTCCGAGATCACGTAAGGGGTGCCGAAATGGCGCGCGTTGCGGATGATCTCCTTCAGATAGCCGACGCGCCTCTCGCGCTCGCCTATGTCCGGATGGATAATGTTGGTGTAGCCCGACACACAGCAGATCGGCAGGTTGTGGTCGCGGAACGTATCGCGGACAGTCTTGGCCTTGTCCTTGGTGATCTGCCCGGCCGACAGGTCGATATCCCTAAAATGGAGGTCGAGCTGCACGGTGTTGAAATCGAGCGCGCGAATCTTCTGCGCGGTTTCCTTGAGGCTATACGGGAAATAGCCCGTGAAGATACCTGCCTGCATCATGGTGTGAATTCCTCCCTGTAAGCGATTCAGTTGATTGAGATTTCAGAAAGCTTGACCGTGCGACCCTCGTCGATCGAGCGATAGCCGGCTTCGATCAGCGCCATGGTGTTGACATTGTCGGCGACGGACAGCGCCGGCGGCGTGCCGGTCTTCACCGCGTGCTGGAGCTGCTCCATCACCCCGATGAAAGCGTGCGGGAACCACATCGTGTCCCAGCTGGGCGTCACCCACTCGCCGTTGGTCGTCTCGGTCGAAGCATAGGTCAGCGTCGAGGCAGAGCCTGTCGGCCAGCCGATCGTGCCCTTGGCAACGCCCTTGGTGCCGTCGACGCGCCAGTTGATATGCTGGTCGTCCTTGTAACCCTCCTGGCGCGGACCGGACCAGACATCCTCCAGCGACACGGCCAGCACCCCAGACGGGAACCGCAGCGTCGAAACGGTGATGCCGTCCGAATGGTCGAAGCGCGTGCGCGGATCCTTACGCGTCAGCGTGGTGATCTCGTCGGGATCGCCGAACAGGAAGCGCAGCACGTCGAGATGGTGGACGCTCATATTGGCGAGCGTCAGCCGGTCATAGTCCTCGAGGAAGCTCTGCCAGTGCGGGATCGCATGCATGTCGATCTGCGCGAAGACGATGTCGCCGAGCGCGCCGCTGTCCATGATCTGCTTCAGCACCCGCATCGACTGGTCGTAGCGCATGTTCTGGTTGACCGAGAGGATCTTGCCGGCTCTGGCCGCCTCGTCGCGCAACTCGATCGCATCCTTGAGCGATAGCGCCAGCGGCTTTTGCGCCAGGATCGCCTTGATGTGCTTCTGCTTCAGCGCATGGCGGATGAGCGCAGGCTGCTGGTCCGGCGGAAAGGCAAGGTCGATGATCTCGACATTTTCATCCTCGATGAGCTGTTCCGGCGTATCGTGGACGGTCGGGATCTCCCAGCGCCTGGCGACCTTCTCGGCGCTGGCCTTGGTCCGCGAGGCGATCGCCACCACCGGAAAACCGGCCTCCTTGTAGGCAGCAAGATGGCATTCGGCCATGATCATGCCGGCGCCGACGCAGCCGATCCTGTATTCCCTGGTGCGGACTTTAACGTCCGGGTCGAAGCCGTTGCTTGCCAAATGTTCCTCCCGAAGCTCGTTCCTTGCAGCCGCCGTCATCGTGCCAGCGCTCCGCCGTTTTGCCCGAAGTAATGAACCCTTCCCGGCTCGCAGGATAACGCCACCATGGCGTTCGGCCTGATATCAGGCTGGCCACGCAGCAGCGCCCTCAGACGCGCCTGCCCGGCGGCGAGTGTCACGACAGTGTAGCCCCCAAGCGGCTCGACCTCGAACACTCGTGCCGGGCGGCCCGCGCGCCCAACCGACACTCCATCATCCGATATTTCCCCATCCTGCCAGCGCCGGACCTTGATATCTTCCGGTCTGAGCCCGATCTCGACGGCATCGGCCGGAGTGGCCTTGTCCGCAATACTGATCGTGCCTTCGGCCGCCTCGACACCGCCCTCGCCGCGCACCGACTTCAAGATATTCATCATCGGCGAGCCGAGCAGCCGCGCCACATAGGTGCTGGCCGGCCGGTCATAGATCTCGGCCGGAGCGCCGATCTGCCTGATTTTGCCGTTCTCCAGAATGGCGATGCGGTCGGCGACCGACATCGCCTCTTCCTGGTCGTGCGTGACATAGATCAGCGTCTTGCCGAGCTCGCGCTGGATGCGCTTCAGCTCGACGCGCGTCTCTTCGCGCAGCCGGGCGTCGAGTGCCGAGATCGGGTCATCCATCAGATAGGCATTGGGATCGCGCACCAGCGCGCGGGCGATCGCAACGCGCTGCCGCTCGCCGCCCGAAAGCTGCGCCGGCGGCTTGTGCAAGATGTGGCCGATATGCAGCTTGGCCGCGACGTCGGCAACACGCTTTTCGATATCGGCCTCGGCGACCCGGCGTTCGACCAGGGGAAAGCGGACGTTGTCGCGCGCGCTCATGTGCGGAAACAGCGCCAGGTTCTGGAACACCATGGCGACGTTGCGCTCGGCCGGCGACACCGTATTGACCGGCCTGCCGCCGATCAGGATCTCGCCCGACTCAGGCGTTTCCAGGCCGAGCACCAGACGCAGCACCGTCGACTTGCCCGATAGCGGCGGGCCGAAGAAGCAGAAGAACTCATTGTCGTTGACCGTGAACGAGGCATCGTCGACGGCGAGCGTGCCGCCATAGCGTTTGGTCACATTGCGAAAGACGATGTCGGCCATGGTCTCAGCCCGCTCGCAAGGCAAGGCCGGTGGCAGCGTCGAAAACGCGCACCGACTGCGCGGCCGGCGCGACGACTGCCGTTTGCCCGACCGACAGTCCCACATCATTGTCGACCACCGCCTTCACCGCAGCCTCGCCGTCGCCGAAATGGATAATGGTGCGCGCGCCGATCCGCTCGACGAAATTCACCGAAATCGACAGGCCGCGGCCGCTTTGGGCCAATGTCACCTGCTCCGGTCGGAAGCCGTAGAGCACATCACGCCGCGCGCGCCGCACAGCGGCGGTAATTTCGACCGGCAGCGGCGGCGTGACGCCGAGCGGCCCGAGATCGACGACCAGCCCACGGTCGCTTTCCGCCGGCCTGCCTCTGAGCAGGTTCATTCCCGGCGCACCGATGAAGCGGGCGACGAAGACATTGGCCGGATCGTTGTAGACTTCCAGCGGCGTGCCGACCTGCTGCAGCACGCCGTGGTCCATCACCGCTATGCGGTCGGCCATGGTCATCGCTTCGAGCTGGTCGTGGGTGACATAGACCATGGTCTGCCGGAACTGCCGCTGCAACTGCTTCAGTTCGGTCCGCATAACCGCCCGGAAGGCCGCATCGACATTGGACAGCGGCTCGTCGAGCAGGAAGATCGCCGGCTCCATGATCGCCGAACGGCCGATCGCCACCCGCTGTAATATGTTGACCGACAGCCTGTCGGCCTTGCGGTCGAGCAGCGGCGTCAGCTGCAGCATCTCGGCAATGGCGCCGACGCGGCGGTCGATCTCAGCCTTCGCCGCGCCACGCATTTTTGGGCCGTAGGCGAGGTTTTGCCGCACGGTCATATGGGTGAAGATCGCGTAGTTCTGGAACACGAAGCCGACGCCGCGCCGTCCCATCGGCACGCCGGCCATGTCGCGCTCGCCGAACAGGATCTTGCCGCTGGTCGGCTCCTCCATGCCGGCGATCATGTTCATGGTCGTCGACTTGCCGCAGCCTGACGGCCCGAGCAGCGCCATGAACTCGCCGTCGGCGATCGCCAGATCCATCGTCTTCAGCGCGGTGAAGTCGCCGAACTTCTTGACCAGGTTCTGCAGATGGATGGCGCTCATGCCGGCACCTCCCGCGCCCGCGCCATGCGCTTCATGGCAAACACCGCGGCGATGGACAGCACGATCAGGATCGCCAGCGCGATCGCCGCGACATAGCCCCAGATCAGGTCCTGGGTGGTGAGCTTGTAGATGTAGACGGAGATGGTCTCGGTGGCGACGCCGGGGCCGCCGCCGGTCATGATGTAGAGCGTGTCGAAGATCTTGAAGTTCTCGATCACGCGGATCGCTAGCGCGATGATGATGATCGTCTTCATCTTCGGCAGCACGATAGTGACGAAGCGCTGCCAGGGGTTGGCGCCGAGCAGCGTCGCCGCTTTGATCTGGTCCTCGGGCACGCCGATCAGGCCGGCAAGCAGGATCAGGAACATCAGCGGCGTCCATTGCCAGATATCGGCGACCATGACGGCGATGAGCGCCAGGGTCGGATCCGAAAGCCAGGCGATGGTGACGGAAAAGCCTGATACCGCCGACAGGATGTCGTTGACCGGACCGCCCGACTGGAACAGCATGAAAAACATGTAACCGGCCACCGCCGGCACCACCATCATCGGCGTCAGCAGGATCGAGTAGAAGATCCGCTTACCCGGAAACTCGTCGGCAAACAGCGTGGCGAGAGCGAGGCCGAGCAGGAATTCCGCCGGCACGCAGACGATCATGACGATGGCCGTGCGCTTCAGCGCGCTCCAGAAACGGGCGTCGGCGGCAAGATCGGTATAGTTGGCGAAATTGTTCCACAGCGACCAGGCGCTCCACCAGCCGAGGCCCGACAGCGGCGACCAGTCGGTGAGGCTGATGTAAAGCTGCATCAGCAGCGGGAAGACGGCAATGAACAGCACCAGGATCTGCGCCGGCAATGTCAGCCGGAAACCGAGCCGCGCACCCTCATCCGGCAGCACCGGCTTTGCCTGGGCGGCATTCATGGCCTCCTCCGAAATTGTGGCCGTCACCGCGCTCATTGCTTGAGTGCTCCGAAGGTCAGCCCACGCACCAGATGGCGCTGGATGGCGATGCCCATGATGACGGGGGGCACCGCCGCGATCAGCCCGAGCGCTGCCTTGGCGCCGTAGAGCTGTCCGGTCATCGAGGAGGACAGCGAGGCCATGTAGACCGGGACCGTCACCCATTCGCGCGTCGTCAAAAGCAGCGCGATCAGATAGTCCGACCAGTTGAGGATGAAGACGAACAGTGCGGCGCTGGCCAGCGGCGCACGCATCATCGGCAGCGTGATGCGGGTAAAGACGCGCCACCGCGAACAGCCCTCGACCAGCGCCGCTTCCTCGATCTCGCGCGGCATGTCGTCGAAGAAGGTCTTCATCAGCCAAAACGCAAAGGGCAGCGTGACGATGCCGTAGATCAGCGACAGCCCCCACCAGCTGTCGGTGAAGTTGAGGAAGGCCCACATGATCATCACCGGCGTCATCACCGCCATCGGCGGAAACAGGCGAAGCTGGATCAGCGCCAGCGGCAGGTTTTGGCCGGAGCCGAAGCGCGACAGCCCGTAGGCCGCCGCGGTGCCCGCCGACATGGCGATCGCCGTGCCGAACGTGGCCGACAGCAGCGAGGACAGGATCGGCTTGAGGGCGGTGCGGTCGAGCGCAACGATCAGATTATTGGTCGATTCACCAAAGACGAAGCGGAAATTGCTGAGCGTCGGGTTCTTCGGCCACCAGGTCAGGTCGGCGCCGGTCGCCGACCATTCGGCGATTGGCTTGAAGGCCATCGACACCATCCACAGGATCGGCACCAGCGTCACCGCCAAGGCCGCAAGGATCGCGGCGTAGCGGAATATTTCGAAAGGAACGGAACGCTTCATCTTGCAGCTTTGCTGGTACCATCGTTTGCGGAGGGGAAGAGCAATCACTCCTCCCCTCCATTCAGGTCCTGGGAGGAGGATCAGCTGATCGGGTCGAGAACGGTAGGCCAGGCCTCCTTGTTGGTCTTGATGGCTTCGAGAAGCTTCTCCTCGCCGGTGCGGCGGGCGATCTTCCTCCATTCGGCCTCGGTGTCGGCCATCGCCTGCTCGGCGGTCTTGGCCTTGGTCAGCGCGGCGACGAGGTTCTCGTCCAGCGCATTGTGGAAGGCGGTGGCGCCGGGATAGTTGATGGTTGGCACGGTGCGGGCGACCGTCTCGCGCACCACATCCATGTGGTAGGCGTGATAGGTCTGGCGGACCAGCGGGTCGGAGAAATCCGACAGCCGGAACGGATCGAAATAGCCACCCGGATTGGCGGTCATCCAGGCATAGATGCGGCTCGATCCCAGCCACTGCAGGAACAGGTAGCAGGCTTCCGGATTCTTGGCCTGCGAGGAGACCGAGGCCGACAGATTGAGCCACAGCACCGAACGGCTGATCAGCTTCCCGTCGATCTCGCGGCCGGGTGGCAGCATCGAGCCGATCTTGCCGGTGACAGCTGAATCCTTGTTGCCGGCGTTGTCGAGGAATTTTGGCAGGTTGGAGAAGGCGCAGGTCATGGCGGCGCCGCCCTTGGCGAAATTGCCGTACTGCTCCGGCCAACCCCAGGAGATCGCATCCGGCGAATGATGGGCCAGCGAGGCGATATACTCGTTGGTCGCAGCAATGCCTTGCTCTGAATTGATCAGCGGCTTGCCGCTATCGTCAAACAGGAACTGATTGGGCGAAGCCATTGAGACATAACGCTGATACCAGTTGGTGTAGCCCCAGCCCTGGTTGCGCAGATCGGTCGAGCCGAACAGGCCCTTGTCCGGGCGCTGGAAGAAGGCCGCGGTCTCGTCATGCTGTTTCCAGGTCTTCGGCGGCGCCAGCTCATAGCCATGCTTGTCCGAGAAGGCTTTCTTCTCACCCGCATCGCCGAACAGATCGGTGCGGTAGACCCAGGTCTGGAAATCGCCATCCAGTGATACGCCATAGGTCGAGCCGCGATACTGGTTGAGCAGCGAGACGCCCTTGGCGCCGTTGACATAGCCGCGCTCGGGGTCGTCCCACTCCGGCTTGTACTGAGCGACGAAGTCGTCGAGCTTCAGGATGCCGCCGGTTTCGGCGAGGTCGCCGAGACGGTTCCATTCTACCGCATAGATATCATACGCCCCACCCTTGGTGGAGATATCCTGCATCGTCTTGGTGAATTCCTGGCCGTTCGGCACGCCGACGATCTCGAGCGGAATGCCGGTTTCCTTCTCCCACAGATCCTTGATCGAAGGCGCGCCAGCAGGAAACGGCTGCGTCAGCTGGCCGATCGAGCCATCGGACAGGCCGAGCACGATCTTGGCCGGCGCCTTGCCTGCGCCCTTCATCGCCTTGGCCGCCTCGATGGCACGGCCTTCCGGCGTGTCGGGACCATACTGATAGTGCTCCGAGCCGTCGAAGCCCGTCGGGCCGCCGATCATGCCCGGCGCCAGCGCATCGGCCGCATAGGCGCGGCTGGGGCGGATGAATTTCGGTGCGATACCTGCAGCGGCAACGAGCACGGCCGCCTTTCCACCGGACGCCAGCAAGCGGCGCCGCGACATGCGGATCATATCAGAAATTGGAAGTCCTCCCTCGGGGCCTTGTTCCTCCACGGCCCTCATGATGGATATTGACGGCAGTATGGGAAGGCTGTCAACATCATAAATACTCAAAACACGTCATAAGATCGCAGATTAGGGAGAGAAATGCCGTCCAGCGAGGTTACTACACGGCACCTGGTGCTTGAATTTGAGGGAACCGTGCGCCGCGCCGAGCCTTTTCGGCCCGGCTCCGCGATTTGGTGTAGCGCGCCGGCTTGCGCATCGGCTAAGGCGGGATACATCATTTCCCATCAGAATCGCGGATGGCAATGAAGTCGTCGTCCGATTCGTTAAATCCGCAATTTTGATGCGCCCGTAGCGCTAGAATGAGGTGATCGACTGTGCGGTCCACGCTGACAGACATAGCCCGGGAAGCCGGCGTTTCAGCCGCCACGGTCGACCGTGTGCTCAACAACCGCGCCGGGGTCAGGGCGCGCACCCGCGAGGTCGTGCTGGAAACCGCGCAGCGGCTTGGCTACATCGCGGAAAATTCGAACAGCCCGACCCCACGCAACGCCCTGCCCGGCGACGTCATACGGCTCGATTTCGCCCTGCCCGCCGGGACCAATTCCTTCATCAAGATGCTGCACCGGCATATCGAGGCGCAGGCGCAGTCGCGGCCCGATCTCGATGTGCGCGTCGCCACGATCGAAGGTTTCAATCCTGATCGGCTTGCCCGCCTGCTGCAGGAATTGCGCGGCCAGACGCAAGGCGTCGGCGTCATCGCGCTCGACCATCCGACGGTCCGCGAGGCGATCCGCTCGCTATCGGCCAGCGGCGTCAAGGTCGTCACCATCGCATCCGATATCCTGCATGTGCCGAGGGTCGCCTATATCGGCATCGACAACCGCGCCGCCGGCCGGCTCGCCGGCTATCTGCTCAATCGCTTCATGGCCGCCGATCGTCCGGGCAAGGTTGCGCTGTTCGCCGGCTCGCTCTCCTATCGCGGCCATGAGGAGCGAGAGATGGGCTTCCGTCACATTCTGACGGAAGACTCGCCCAATCTGCAGATCGTCGAGATGCGCGAGATGCTCGACGACCGGGAAAAAGCCTATTCGGAGGCTTCTGCCCTGCTGGACCGGCACCCGGATCTGGCGGCGATCTACAACGTCGGTGCCGGCAACACCGGCATCGCCCGGGCGCTCAAGGAGCGAGGGCGCGCATTGTCGACTGTGTTTCTCGGCCACGAGGTGACGGAAGGCACCAAGGATCTGCTGCTCGACGGCACGCTCGACGCGGTCATCGACCAGAACCCGCGCGTCGAGGCCCGTGAAGCGCTCAACACCTTGACCCATGCGATCAGGGGCTTGCCCTACGAACTGCACCAGCCGAGGCTGCAGGTAATCTTCAGGGAAAGCATCCCGGAGATCTGAACGGAACCGGGATGAGAGAGGCCGCGCCGGCAAGTGCGGGATGTGGCGTCATAGGTCCATGAGCTAGTCGGCGCCTGCCACCTCCGGATACAGCGCCTGCGCCAAGTTGCGGATCGCATCGGCGGTGCGCGGGCCGAAGCCGATCATGTAGGCGCCGTCCAGCACGATCAGCGCCTTAGTCTCTGCCGCCGGCGTGGCGCTCAGCGCGCGGGTGCCGAACACCTGCTCGGCGGTTGGGCCGCCCTTGCCGTCGCTCATCATCAGGATGACATCGGGCGCCATTTCGATCAGCTTTTCCTCCGACGCTGCCTTGTAGCCCTGCACTACGGCCATCGGATTGATGCCGCCTGCATAGCGGATGATTGCAGCGGCCGCGGTGCCGGCGCCGGCAGCACTCAGCCGCACGAGGCCGTGGAAGAACACTACTTTCTTGCGGCGCTCGGGTGCAATTTTCGCGGCGAGATCGGCGGCAGCCTTGAAGGCGTCGAGCACGTCCCGTGAAACCTCCCTGCCCTTGTGCTCAAGGCGAAGCGCTGCGGCAATCAGGGTGATCTTGCGCTCGATGCCTTGCGGACTGTTGTCTTCCGGCACGAGGACGACCGGGATCGCCAGCGACTTGAGCACCTCGATCGCCTCCGGCGGCCCGCTGTCCTGCGCCGCCAGGATCAGATCGGGGCGAGGCGCGACCAAGCCTTCCACGGACAATTGCCGCCGGTAGCCGACATCCGGCTTTTGCGCGACGGAAGCGGGATATTTGCTGCCGCGATCGACCGCGATGATCCGGCCGCCGGCGCCCAGCGCATCAACGATCTCGGTAACGTCGGAACCGAGCGTCAATATCCTGGTTCCCGGACCGGTCGCGACCGTCCGCCCCGATGCGTCGACGACCATATCCGCGGCCAGCGCGTTGAATCCGCAAGACGGCGCAAGAACAGAAAACGCCAACAGTAGCATAACTGCCATGCTGCCCGATCGAAACCAGCGCATCTGCCTGCGCCCGCTGCCACTGCCGACCATGCCGTCTCGCTCCCGCGCTTGAGATTCCTCGATGATGGTCGTGACTATAAAATTAAAGTTGACTAATGTCATCATGTTTCAATAAGTAGCCCTGCCCGACCCACCGGTCGAGCTTCTCCATCATGCCAGCCAGGGCCGACGGCCGCCGCCAGCAATCTTGCTTTTCCCGGGGGCGGCATCGCTATGAGACTGACACGCAACAAGACCTTGATGGCGAGCACCGCGCTCGCCTTCGCACTCGGCCTGTGTGCCGCGCCGCCCGCCACCGCGCAGGAGGAGCAGAAGGAGCAGAAGGAAGGCGCCGCCGCCAAGGCCGACCGTCCAGCCAAGCCGCCCCAGCAGGCTGAAGCGAACGAGCCGACCGTGCTCGACCTGATCACCATCTCGGCGACCATGATCAAGACGGCTGTCATCGACTCGATGGCCGCCATCAGCGCCGTCGACTCTGAAGAGCTCGAACGCATCCAGCCAGACACCGCCGCCGACATTTTCCGCACCACGCCCGGCGTTGCCGCCTCTATGAACGGCGACGATCCGGCGACTGCCATCAACATTCGCGGACTGGAACAATATGGCCGCGTGGTGGTGACGCTCGACGGCGCCCGCCAGGATTACTGGCGCGTCGGCCACGGCTCGGGCTCGTTCTATGTCGAGCCCGAGCTGATCAAAGATGCGACAGTCATTCGCGGCCCGGTCTCGAATGCCTATGGCTCGGGTGGCATCGGCGGCGTCGTCTCCTTCGAAACCAAGGATGCCGGCGATTTCCTCAAGCAGGAGGAACGTTGGGCGCTGAGCGAAAAGCTCGGTTATGAGAGCAATGGCGACGGCTTCACCACCAGCACCACCGGCGCCTACCGCTTCAGTGACGACGCCGATATCATCGGCAATCTCATCTATCGCGACCGCGACAGCTACACCGACGGCAATGGCGACACGGTGCCGTGGACCGGCGAGAGCATCACCAGCGGCTATATGAAGGCGACGCTGCGCCCCGCCGACGGCCACGAGCTCAAGCTCGGCGCGATCCTGCAGCGCTACAGCGACCAGATCACCGGATCGAGCGGTTCAACCTCGCCGACGCTGAGCCGTTACAACACCGACACGACCAACCAGACCTACACGGCAGCCTATACCTGGAAGCCTGACGACAACGAGCTGATCGACTTCAGCGCCAATGCCTACCACAACCGCACGCGCGCCGAGCAGACACAGGTCTGGCCGGCGTCGGCGATCGGCAACTTCCGCTACTACGACGTCGCCACCACGGGCTTCAACGTTAAGAACTCCTCGCGTTTCGATGTCTGGGAGATCGCCCACACGCTCACCTATGGGCTCGACTATTATTATCTGGAGGCCTCGTCGGAAGCGGCGCATTTCGGCGCCGGCGAACAGCAGGGCTATGGTGGCTTCCTGCAATGGCAGGGCGACTATGAGAACTGGCTGCAGCTCATCGCCGCCATGCGCTATGACGGCTACCAGCTCGACGGCGAAACGAAGACCGTGCCGCCGGAGGAAGCCTCGATGTCGGGCGACCGCTGGTCGCCCCGCCTCACCGTTGGCGTTACGCCGCTCGAAGGCTTCCAGCTCTACGGCACCTATTCCGAAGGCTACCGGGCACCGGGCCTGCAGGACGTCTATCGCGGCGGCGGTGCGCATGGCGGTGGCGACAGCTACCAGCCCAACCTGCTTCTGCAGCCCGAAACGGCGAAGAGCTGGGAAGCCGGCGTCAATTTGAAATACGACGATGTGCTGACCGCCGGCGATCAGTTTCGTGCCAAGGTCAACGTCTTCCACACCGATATCGAGGATTATATCGACGTCGACCTGACCGTCTTGCCGAGAACAGCGATCAACATCGGCGACGCGCGGCTGAAAGGCATCGAGGCCGAGGCGGTCTACGACAATGGCTGGGGTTTCGTGAATCTGGCCGGTGCCCTGATCGACGCTAAGGTCGTCAGCGGAGTTTACTCCGGCCAGGCGCTGAACAACACGCCGCTCGACCGCTTCTCGGCGACCGTCGGCTTCAGGATGCTGGAAGACCAGCTCACCATCGGCGCGCAATATCTCAGCGTCGGCAAGATCACCCGCACCAGCCGCACCGACCCGGACCGGCCGCCCGAAATCAATGACGGCTTCGACCTCGTCAATGTCTTCGCTAACTGGCGCATCAACGACCACGCCAAGCTCGATTTCGCCGTCGATAACGTCTTTGACACCGCCTACACCGACCCGCAAAGCGCATGGTTGACGTCGGCGGCAACCGAACAGGGCAAGGGCCGCACCTTCAAGGTGGCGCTGACCGGCAGGATCGGAGGTTGAGAATGACGCAAACTTCAGTGAGCGGACTGGCCTGCGAAGCGCGTCTGAACCTGCGCAATCTGCCGCTTTATATCGACCGCATCAGCGACAGGCTGCAAAGCTTCGATGCCGATGCCTCGCAGGAGGGGCCACGGCTTGACTTCCGCTTCGCCTTCGGCGCCGCATCCTTCGACATGGACCGGCTGGTGATGCGGGCCAATGCCGCCGACCGCGATGGGCTGGCGCGCATCAAGGATCTGCTGGCCACCGCGGTCGAAGTCTATGCCAAGGAAGAAAACCCCGAGATCGTCTGGACCGGCGATTTCGCCGGGGAAACCCGCCTCGCCCAGTTCCGCGAGATGGTCGTCACCCAAGTTGGCGATCTCACACCGCATATGCGCCGCATCCGCTTCGCTGGTGAGGATCTGGGGCGTTTCGCGAAATTCGGCGGCATGCATATCCGCATGCTGTTTCCGACCAGGGAGGTGCCTGAACCGCTGTGGCCCGTGCTCGGCGGCAATGGCTTGCCAGCCTGGCCCTCGAACGACAGGCGTCCGGTGGCGCGCGTCTACACGATCCGGGCGCTCGACGTGGAAAAGGGCATCATCGACGTCGACTTCCTGATCCATCCCGGCGCCAGCGTCGGCGCGCACTGGGCCATGCACGCAACTGCGGGCATGAAAATCGGCATCATGGGACCGGTCGGCCGCCCGGTGCGGCTGGCATCATGGTATCTCATGGGCGCCGACGAAACCGGCCTGCCGGCGCTGGCGCGCATGCTGGAGACGCTGCCCGCCGAGACGAAAGGCGCGGCCTACATCGAGATCGCCGACGATGGCGAACGACAGGTGATCGACAACGCGACCGGCATAGAGCTGCACTGGCTGCCGAGAAATGGTGTACCGGCCGGCCTCGACGAGAGGCTGGCGCGCGCCATCCTGTCAGTGGCATGGCCGACCGGTTCGGCGTTCGGCTGGTTCGCTGCGGAAGCGGCTGCCGCCACGACGGTGCGCGAACACTGGCGCGGTACGCTCCGGCTTGGCCGCGACGAGACGCTGGCAGCGGCCTATTGGCGGCAGGGCGCGGCAGGACTGATGGCCGGCTAGATCTTGCTTACCATCGCTTGCGCATCGTCAGCCATGCTGATCGCGATCCGGTCGCCTGAGACAATGCCTGAGACATCGCAGACGACCAGCGGCATGCTGACATCGTAGAGAAACTCGGCGACGATGGCGCCGACGGCAAGGATCGGATCCGGCCGCTCCAGGATAATGCCGGCCGGCGCCGTGCGCCGGCGGATCGCCTCGGCGAGAACCGAAGACGAGGATGACGAGCCGCGCCCGGATGCCATCACCAAAATCTTGCCGGCGACATTTTGGCCAAGACCAGGATGCGAGTGGTCGATGATTTCGCCTGTTTCGACGTCGATCCCGCCCCAGAAGCTGAGCGCGTGCGAAAGCACCAGCGCCGAGCCCTGCGCTTCGCCGGGAAGCTGGAAGATGCCGGTGCGTTCGATCCGGTCTGTTTCGGCCGACCGCGTCATGGCGCGCTCCGCACGACATGCCCGGCCGCTGCCGAGCGGACGCAATCTTCCATGTCGCCGAACGCTACCGACACGCCGATATTGCCGGGCGCGTAATGTGCCCATTTGCCGGAATTGGTCATCACCACGCCGTCGAGACGCTCGAGGATGGTGGTGACATAGGTGCAGGTATCGGTCACCGGAATGAGGCTGAACTTTTGCGCATCGTCCAGCTCGCCCTCGTCCTGAAGCCGCGTCAGCGTCGCGCGTCCGGTGTTGACATAGATCGGAACGCCCCTGCCCGGCGCGACCTCGCGCAGCATCGGCAGCAGGCGCATCCACTCGTCATGCGAAAAATGCGGCGTGCCGAGCGACACGGCCGCAAGCGGCGCGCCGTCGGGGACGCTCGACAGCCTGGCCAGCGCGTGGTCGATGTCGGCGCGAGAGATCCGGATCGTCTCCTCCGGTGCCTTGCCGCGAAACGCCTCGTCGAGCGTCTTTGCTTCCGGCGTAATGCCGACCGCATGAAACAGTGCCACCGCGCCCGTCGTTGCCGCCGCCGCACCCAGCGCCTTCAGCTGGTCCTCGTCGCGCGGCTGCCGCAGGCCCGATATGACGGGAATGCGGTCGCCGCTCCTTTGCCCGACAATGAGCCCGACGCCGACGAACAGGGCGTCGGTAGGCTCGAAAGAACCGGTCAGCTCGAACAGGATCTGGCCGCGTCGATTATCGCTCAAATGCAATCCCCAGGCCGGCGCGCGCCCGGTCATCGCGCAGCACAAATCGATGAAATCACCATAGCGGTTGGTCCGCGCGCCGATCACCGAATTGGCAAAGACGATGGCGTTGGACTCGCCCCAGGCGATCTGCTGGCCGAAAGCCGGCCGGAACCGCGTCTGATAGGGCGCGCAGGTGAAGGTCGCCTGGCCGCCGAGCTCCAGATGCGCCTTCATCAGACGGCGTGCCGGCGCCTCTTGCGACGGCGGCATCTTCACCAGTCCGGGATGGATGAGGTCGAACGAGCCGACATTCAGCGTCGTCGGCACATGCACGCGACCGCCGCCCTCGACCAGCCTTTCGACGAAATCGAGGCTGGCCTGGCCGTGATAGAGGCAGCCATCGATATGGGCCCCGGCAATATCCAACAGCTTGCGCGCGCCGACTGCGTTGGAAAAGGCGACCAGTATCTTCATCGCGGCGGCCACGGCCGGGCCCCGCTCGCCCTGTAGCATCGACTGGTCATCCGCACTGAGTTCAAGTGTCATCGGATGTTCCGCTTTCGGCACTATGCCCGATCATGCTCTCCTCGATTGCGGTCCCCTGGCAAGATCAGTTCGCAGCGATCAGCACCGTACTCCCCGGCGACCAGCGCAGCACAACCTCCTGGCCTTCGGCCAGCTTTTCAATGCCTGTGTTCTGCACGATGACCTTGAGTGTTTGCCCGTCGTGATCGACAAAATAGGTGCTGTTGTTGCCGGCGAAGATGCGCTTGGAGACTTGGCCACGGAGCACATTGCCATCGGCTTGGTCCGCGCCTCCGGAATCGGCGGCGATGCGGATGCGTTCCGGCCGCACCGCGCAGCTCGCTTTGACGCCAGCGGCAAGCGTCGCGCCAGCCCCGGCGGCGATCGCCGTGCCGTCGGGCAAGCGGATGCCGGTGCCGGTGTTCTCGCCGCGCAATATGTTGGCGTCACCGAGGAAGGTGGCGGCGAATTCGCTCTTCGGGCTGTCGTAGATGTCCTCCGGCGGTCCTTCCTGCACCAGCCGGCCGTCGCGCAGGATACCGATGCGGTCGCTCATCGTCAGCGCCTCTTCCTGGTCGTGGGTGACGAAGATGGTGGTGATGCCGATCTCGCGCTGGATGCGTTTCAGCTCGACCTGCATGTCGACGCGCAGCGCTTTGTCGAGCGCGCCCAGCGGCTCGTCGAGCAAAAGCACGCGCGGCTTGGTGACGATGGCGCGCGCCAGCGCGACGCGCTGGCGCTGGCCGCCGGACAGCTGATGCGGCCGGCGGCCACCGAGCTTGCCGAGCTGCACCAGGTCGAGCGCACGCTGCACCTCGCTGGCGATCGTTGCCTTGGCCTCGCCGCGCACCGACAGGCCGAAGGCGACATTGTCGGCAACGCTCATATTGGGAAACAGCGCATAGTTCTGGAACACCATGCCGATGCGCCGCTTCTCGACCGGCACCCGCTCGACGCTCTCGCCGCCGATGGCGATGCGACCGGAGTCGGGAAAATCGAAGCCGGCGATCTGCCGCAAGAGCGTGGTCTTGCCGCTGCCAGAGGGCCCGAGCAGTGCATAGAAACCGCCGTCGGCGAAATCGATGGACACGTCGTCCAGCGCCTTGTGCGCGCCGAAGCTGCGCGACAAACTCGATACCTGCACGCCGGCCATTATTTCTCTCCGCCGAATTTGAAGAACCGTGCCGTAAGCAGCATCAGCGCCATCGAGACGACGATGATGATCGTCGAGACGGCGTTGATCTCCGGCGTAAAACCCTTGCGGATCGCGGCATAGATTTCGACCGGCAGCGTCGTCTGGCCCGGCGTCGATAGGAAGTAGGACACCACGAACTGGTCGAACGATACGGCAAAGGCGAACAGCCCGCCGGCGATGACGCCCGGCATAATCCAGGGCAAGGTCACGCGCCGCGTCACCTGCCACTGGTTGGCGCCGAGCGAACGCGCCGCCTCTTCCAGTTCTGGTGCAAAGGTCTGCAGCCGGGCCGAGACGACGACGATCACATAGGGCAGCGCCAGCGCCACATGGCCGAGCAGGATTGCAAACAGACCACGCCCGATACCGATGCCGAAGAAGAAGATCAGCATCGCCGTGCCGGTGATCAGCCACGGAATGGCGATCGGCGGAAACAGCAGCGCCTGCAGGAATTTCTTGCCGCGAAATTCGTAGCGGAAAAGCGCTAGCGACGCCGCCGAGCCGAGCACAACGCAGATGATGGTGGTGAGGATCGCGATTTCGAGGCTGTTCCAGGTGGCCGAGATCAACTGATCGTTCTGCCACAACGAGGCGTACCACTGTGTCGTCCATTCGAACGGCAATTGGTAGAAGGGCGAAACGTTGAACGACATCAGCGCCATGATGATGATGGGCAGATAGAGGAAGGCGAGCAGCAGCCAGATGTAGAGCCGGCCGAGCCATTCCAGGATACGCGTCGTCGCCATCACGCAGCCCTCCGCAGTACCGGCGACGCCAATGCCAGGATGACCAGCACGACGGCCAGCAGGATGAAGGAGAGTGCTGCACCCAGCGGCCAGTTGAAGACGGCAACGAACTGGTCCTCGATGACCGTGCCGTAGAAGGTGCCGGTGCGCCCGCCGAGGATACGCGGCTCCATGAAGGAGCCGACGACGGGAACGAAGATCAGCGCCGCACCGGCGACCAGCCCAGGCATGGACAGCGGAATGATCACCCGCCTCAGCATTTGCAGCCGCGAGGCGCCGAGCGAACGTCCTGCCTCGATCAGAGAATCGTCGATCGCCTGCAGCGTCAGGTAACAGGTCAGCACCATGTAGGGCACGTAGGAGTGCACCAGCCCGATGATGACGGCCGGATAGGAATACATCAGGTCGATATTGATGTTAAACGGCAGCACGGCGTTGAGCGCGGTGTCGAGAATGCCGCCTTCGCGCAGCACCATCGCCCATGAGAAGATGCGCACCAGCCCGTTCGACCAGAACGGCAGGATGACGAGCAGGAAGATCGCCTCGCGGCTGCGCCCCTTCAGCACCTTGGCCAGCACATAGGCCGCGGGATAACCGATGACGACGCACCAAAGCGTCACCTCGAGCCCGAGCCTGAGCGACGCCAGCAGCAGCGTCAGATACAGCCCCTGTGAGAAGAAGGTGGCGTAGTTCTCCAGCGTGAACGACCACGCCTTCCCCGACAGCGGCAGCTCGGTCATGAAGGAGAAGAAGACCATGGCCGACAGCGGCAAAAAGATCGCCACCGTCAGCCAGAGATAGGCAGGCAGGAGCAAGGGCAAAGCCGATCGCAATCCGCTCCTCGAACCGGTCGCGACCTGTCCAGCCATATGCCTCTCCACGAAAACCTGCCCGTTACTTCACGTTGACTTTGAGCTCTTGCCACAGCGCCAAATAAGCCTCGCGCTGCGCATCGCTGATCGGCGCCTGGAACTGGATGCGCTTGGCGACATCAGGATCGCCCATCACCTTTCGGTTGAACGCATCTTCGGGAAGCGCCGCGACTGCCTTAGTATTGGCCGACACCGGCGCACCGACCTTGGTGACCCATTCAACGTAGAAGCCAGGATCGATCATGTAGTTGATGAAGGCCTCGGCACCGGCGACATTCTTGGCACCGACCGGGATGGAAAAGGCGTCGAGCCAGGCGACTGCGCCTTCCCTTGGGATGACCAGCGAGACTGGCAGCTTGAAATGCGTCTTGGCGCGATCGGCCGAACCGCTCCAGTAGGTGCCGATGTCGATCTGGTTGGAGGCGACCATTTGGTTCCAATCGTTTTCCGAGCTCCAGAATGTCTTGATCTGCGGTATCAGCGAGGTCAGCTTCGCCTTGACCGCTTCCATATCGTTGATGTCGTTGATGTTCTGGCCGGTGGCGATGGCGCCGAACTGAACCGCTTCGACCGCGTCGTCGCGGATTGTGACGCGGCCCTTGTGGGCGGGATCCCACATTTCGGCGATGCTGGTCGGCGGCGTCTCGAAGGATTTCTCGTTGATGGCGAGCGCGGTCAAGCCCCACACCCATGGCACGCCATAGACCTTGCCATCGCGGGCGAGCATCGGCGAGCCTGCCTTGTCCGGGCTGATGTCGGCATAGTTGGGAATCTTCGAGACATCGATCGGCTGGATCAGTTTTTCCGCCATCGCCTGGTCGTTGAAGGCGGCGTTGATCATGACGACATCGTAGAGGCCGGGATTGGTCCTGAGCTTGGTCAGCATTTCCTGTTCGGAATTGAAGAAGTCGTTGACGACCTTGTTGCCGGTCGCCTTCTCGAAGGCGGCGATGGCCCAGGGCTCGTCGGCGCCGTATCCCTTCCAGTTGAGCACATGCACTTCGTCGGCCCTGGCGGCCAGCGTAAGTGCCGAAGCGAAGACGGCGGTTGCCGCCAGAAAAGCAGTCAGTTTGGGCATGCGCATGTTCGTTCCTCTCATTGTTCTGCCCGGTTGGCGGGCTTGTTGCGTCATTTAGGCTTTCACAAATGGGCCTCTTGCTTCCAGCCGTGCACGGATCGATCGTCATGGCTGAGGAATGTCTGGATCTCCTGGTCGGTCGGCGCCGACGACCCGCCATGGCGGGTGACCGAGAGCGCCGCCGCCGCATTGGCGTAGCGCGCCGCTTCGAAGGGCGGCACGCCGCGCGACAGCGCGCTGACGAAGGTGCCGATATGGGTGTCGCCGGCGCCGTTGGTATCGACGGCGGCGACCTTAAGACCGGGCACAGCCTGCGCGGTGCCGTCAGCCAGCCGCACGAAGCAGCCTTTTGCCCCGGCACGGATGACGACCGCCTCGGCGCCTGGGCAGTGATTGGAAAGAAGCCGGGCAGCAATGGCCTCGACAGCGCCGGGGCCGGCGATCTCAGCAGCTTCAGTTGTATTGCAGCTCAACCAGCTCGTGCGCGCCAACACCCGGTCGAGAATGGCGCGCGGAATGTCCGAGACGACAGGCGTCGGATCGAAGACGAAGGGAATTTCCGCCGGCAGCGCCTCAATCCAGTCGGCCAGCGCATCGCGGCTCGCGACATAGCTCAGCGTATAGCCGGAGGCGAACACCCAATCCCCCGGCGCAACCCGGACGGCCGCCATCATGCCGAGGCTGAGCACGCTCTCGGCGCCGGGCCATGACACGAAGGTGCGCTCGGCGTCGCCGCTGATCATGGCGACGCAATTGCCGCTGTCCATCAGCGGCAATGGCTGGGTCAGCGTTTCGATGCCCTCGGCGGCAAAAGCGGCGCGCAGGAAGTCGCCATTGGGGCCGCTGCCGAGCTGGCCGCCGAAGACTACCTTCATGCCGGTGCGGCTGGCCGCGACCATCATGTTGAAGCCGCCGCCGGCGACCTGGGCAAAGCTCGATGCGGTCTTTTCGGTGCCGGGCGCCGGCAAGGCGTCGATGCGGTAGACATAGTCGACCACCGCGCTGCCGATATGGACGAGCCGCCCGCTCATGTCAGGCTGAGCTCCGCTCATGCCGCCGCGTCCTTGCCGGAACTGCTTTTCGCGATCCGCGCCGCGACCAGATCGGCGGCGAGCGCCCGCACCTGCGCCACGTCGAGGCCTTTGAGCCGGGCGATGTGTTCCTGCGGCAATCGGGAAAAGCCGGCGCAAGCGCCTGCCATGCCGGCGGCAATGGCGCCGATCGTGTCGGTGTCGCCGCCGAGATTGGCGCTGATGACGGCCGCCTGCCAGGGATCGCCACCAGCGATTTCCAACACCGCGAAGGCCGCCGGAACCGATTCCTGGCTGGCGACGCCGGTGCCGACCAGGTCCACGATCAGCCGGATGCCGTCAGTGACGGCCTTGCCGCGGACGAGGCTTCTCGCCCAGTCGATCCGCGCGGCGATATCGCCGCCGGTGACCCAGTGTCCGAGTGCCGCCCCTTGCCTTGCCGCCACAACCGCACGATCCGAGGCTGCTCGCCAGTCGCCGCCGGCAACACCGCAGCTGACCGCGGCAGCGACGGCTGCGGCCGAGGCAATGGCGATCGAGGTGTTGTGCGTCGCCCGGCAGGTTTCCGCCACCTTGGCGACCAGCCCGTCGAGCGGCTCCAGCGGCATCATGATGCCGACCGGCGCGATGCGCATCGCCGCGCCATTGGTGTCGCCGCTGCGCCCCGCTTCCTCGGCCGGCACGCCGTCATTGATGGCGTCGATGGCGCGCTTGGTAGAAGGTCCGAGCAGATCGTAGCTGCCGCGCGCCTTGACCTCGCGCTCCCAGTCGAGCAGCGCCATGACCCAGCGCGTGTGGTCGAAGCCGTCGCCTGAAACAACCAGGATGCGGCCGAGCAGCAGCGCCTGTTCGGTGTCGTCGGTGACAGTGCCGGCGGCCAAGCCCTTCGACACCGGATGATCGGCGACGGGCGCGACGAAATCCTCGACGTGGCCGTAGAGCTCGGCGATTTGGGCCGGCGACAGCAGCTGCGTCGGCATGCCGAGCGCATCGCCCAACGCACCGCCGATAAGCGCCCCCATCGCCCCGTCGATCGCCTCGGCGCTGTCCATGCTCAGAACTCCAGGTGAAGGGCGAAATGCGCCGGATTGAGCAGGCTGGTGACGTATTCGATGGCGCGGCCATCGGCGGCGCGCGTCAACCGCCGCGTGCGCAGGAACGGCGCGCCGGGCGCGCAATCGAGAATGGCCGCGTCCTCGGCGCTCAGCATCTCGATGTCGACCCACTCCTCGCCGTGATCGGGGACGAGCCCCGCCCCGCGCAGCGTTTGGTGCAGCGAGCCCTCGCGCAATCCGCGCAGCGGCACGTCCTCCAGCTCGGGCGACAGCGGCAAGCGGCTGCGCTCGATCGAGATGGCATGGCCGTCATCGGCGTTGGAGCGCACCCGGTCGACGGCGATGAAGAACGGGCTTTCGATGCCAAGCCTGCCAGCGAGCTCGGCATCCTGCATGACTTCGAGCCTGAGCGTGCGCGTGTCGGCATTGGCGCCGGCATTGGCCAGCGCCCGCGACCAGCCGACGGCGTCGTCGACCGGCATGCCGTCGAAGGTGACGAACGAGCCGATGCCGACTTTGGTGGTGATCAGCCCGCGGCTGGACAATTCCTCGAGACCCTTGCGGATGGTGTTGCGGCTGACGGAAAAGCGCTGGACGAGCTCGTTCTCGCTCTGCAGGCGGTCGCCGAAGCCGAGCACGCCGGAGCGGATCTCGTGTTCGAGGACGGTGGCGATCCGTTCGGGCTTGCCCGTTCCGGGAGACGACAGAGTCGTGCGACGCGCCATGGAACACCTGTTCAGCAAACCTGTATAGTCCTGTTCAATATCGTGACCTTTCAGTCATGTCAACTTCTCGTGGCCAGCACGTTTTTGGGTTCCCGGCATCCCGGGCAGGATTGCCCTGCTGATCATGACGGTTCGTCGCAGGCTGGAATTTTATCGGAACTTTCACCACGCCCGAGCGGTTTTTTCTGTAGTCGCGATGCGGCGACAACCGAAAAAAATGGAGATAAATGGAGGCAAACCATGCTTAAGAAGATTCTCGCAGCGTCCCTACTCGCCGCTGGGCTGGCCACTTCTGCGATGGCCCAGAACGTCGCCGACCCGGACGCCGACATGGATACCGGCAGCGACAGAAGCGTCGTAACGGACCCGGCCCCGATCGATCCGAACCTGGCCGAACCGGACGCTGTCGATCCCGGGATTACCGGTAGTATTATTGCGGGCCCTGGCGGCATGAATTCCAATGCCGATCGGAACTGCCCTCCAGGCCCGCAGGGCGCGATGCCTGATGCCACTCATAAGGCTCCCGGCACCGTTTCACCGACCGTCAACGACAACCATTGCGGCAAGTAGCAGAGATCGAGATTTCGGGACTCACGCTTTCGGCCGCGGACGGAGCTTCGTCCCGCGGCCGAAGTGTTATTGTTCTAACTCGCCGAACCTTTGCGCGGCCGAGCAGTCTTTGGCTTAGTGTCCTCGGGCTTGACTTTGGCGGCCGTCGGCTCCTTCGGTCGAGCCGCCTCGACTTTCGGCCGGCTCTCCTCACCGACGATCTCGGCTGTGGCTTGGTCCCAGTGCTGCTGATGCGCGCCGTCGGGGCGGCCGGCCTGCTCCCAGATTGCGTGGGCCCGCCGGCGAATGCGTTCCTGCCTGTTGTCCGTCACTGTTGTCTCCTCGGCTCAATCCGTGAGCGACAACTTTTAGCTGAAATTTCGATCGGCGTCTTGAGCGGCTTCAGCCTAGTCGGACAGCACCGCGACACCGAGAAGTGCCGCCTTTTTGGTGATCAGCCCCGCCAGATCCGCGTCCGAGCGCTCCGTTCCTGTTCGCTCACGCACCGCTGCGATCAACTCCTTCATCGACAACAGAGAAGTGCCCCGTTCAGCAAGCAGCTTGTCGACAGATGCGGCCACATTGCGTGACTCGACATGTGGCAACATGGAAATGGCTCCTTCCGCGACAAGACGATCAACAGCCGGCCGCCTGCCGGCGAGCCGCCGCTCCTCTCGCGTCTTCCCGAGAGAGCGGCGGGCGAAGGTCAGTCAATGACCTGCACGATCCTGCGGGTGCCGGGATCGACCAGCACGGTGCGATCGTCGACGACCACGTATCTGTATTGCACGTCGGGAACGTCGATCGGGTGAAGTTCAACCGTTTCGGGCAAGGTGGAACGGATGTTGAGCTCCACTCCCAGAACGCTGATCGACGCCAGCGGGTGCCTGTCCACATATTCGCGGATGACTGTCTGCTGCTCGGGCGTGACAATCACCTGGTCTGCGGTGGCCACGCCGACACCCGTAAGCAGCACCAACCCGGCGGCGGCAGGAACAAGGTGGATCTTCATCGTCTTCTCCTGTTCTTGTTGGCGGACTTCGCCTTCCACGGGTGGCAACATTAGATCACAATCGGGACGGCGGGCTCTCTTTGGAAACGCTCACGCCACCTTCTTGTTCCGTGAGCGGCGGCTAATTGGCGCCGCAGTGGCGCCGCCCGGATGCGTTGCTGCGACCAACCGCAGTGGCCCGCGTTCCCTGTTGCAGGCACGCGGGCCGATCGGTTTGCCCGATCAGCAGCGATACCGGAGGGGGTGATATCGACTGCTTCGAGAGGAACATTTAGCGAGAGCTAATGTTCCGCCCAGCGGCAAAAAAGCCTGCCGGCGTCGGGCACCCGTCAGGTGCTTGGACGGCAAAGGCTCCAACCTATTGTTTCGGCGGCTGCGGCGGCACCTCGCCGGGCTTGAGCACCGGTGTTTTGCCTTGGTCCGGCGGCGGCGGTGCGGCCATGCCCTGATCGCCGGTCGGCGGCGGCTGCAGCACGCCGTTGCAGGGATCAAGCGTTTCGGTCAGGCTGTCGCCGGCACCGTTGTTGACGGGCGGCTCCTGCTGCTGGCCGTTCTGCGGCTGGGCCTGGCAGGGGCCGGCAGGCGCCTGGTCTTGTGTCTGGTTATCCGTCTGGGCGGCAGCCGGCGCCGCCAACGCCAGTGCGCCGAGCACGCCCATGATCAACGCGCTCGGCAGGGATGCGAAAGGTTTCATGTCGAACTCCTTTCCCGCGAAAGATCACCTCCTTGCCAAAGCAGGTGGGCGGCGATTGGTTCCCGCATGCTGCGACGCGCCCGGCTCCATGCTGGTTCAATCGACCGGCAACAGTTTTGGGCGGCAATGGCGACGAGCTCCTTGGAAGACTCCAAAAAACCGCCCCGTTTCCGGGGCGGGCGCAGCATGTTGGTGAATCGTTAATCAGCGATTGCTACTATAGTGAACCATGACCAAAAATCTCGGAAACGCCCTCAGGAATGCCCCAAAGGAACCGGCAAGGAGCTCCGCTCTGAGCCGGCTGGCGCCGGCCTTGTTTCCCCTGGTGGTCGTCGCGGTTGGATATTTGATAGGCTGGCAATTCTTCGGCTTCTAGCGCATCGGCAGCCTAGTGCATGTCGCGCAAAAGTGTGCAGCGGTTTTGCGATAACGACATGCATAAAAACAACAACGCTAAAGCGCGTCGCAT